>JALGWK010000507.1 GCA_025774205.1 bacterium | reverse complement strand
ACTGTTTCGACAGTTGCATCGCCTGGTCGAGGAATTCATCCAGATCGGGGAACTCGGGATCATTCTCCCTGAGACGCTTGAACGCCTCTACTGCCTGTTCGGAATGATTGGCTTCCAGGCAGGCATGGCCGAGTTTGAAGAGTGCCATACCATACCAGGGATGTAATCGGAGAGCGTGGCGGAAGCAGGATATGGCCTCCTCGGTCTCGCCGACATCCAACAGGCCTTCCCCGAGATTGAAATGAAGATCGGGATAATAGGGACGGAGTTCCACCGCTCTGCGGAAATGCTCAAGGACCTTATCCATCTCCTCGTTTACTCCATAGTGGAACCCGAGATGGATATGAGCTTCATAGGCACCCCGGTCGATCTCGATGGCGGTCTGGAGATGTTCGACGGCTGACTCCTCATCCCCCCAGTTCAACTCGAGAAAACCGAGGGATGTAAAGTATCGCGCCACGTCAGGCTCCAGAACGAGGGCCTCACCGAGCATCCGGAGCGCCTTTTCTCTCTCCTCCCGGGAGGCAAAGAAGAAAGCCGCTTCATAGAAGACGGTAGCCCGAAGCGGATTGCCCTGGACCTTCGCCCGGAACTGTTCGACCGCTTCCGGAACCACCTCCCCATCACTGATGATCCCCAGTGCCTGATAGCCGCGGCGAACTGCTCCCGGGCTTCCTCGTGCTGTCCAAGGGCTTCGAAGGCGAGAGCCAGATTGTTGTGAGCGAGATCGAATTCGGGGTGGAGAGCCAGGGCGCGTTGATATTCACTGATCGCGTCAGGGTAGTTCCCCTGGAGAGCCAGAAATAATCCATAGAGGTTGTGCAGATCGGCGTTGGCTGCCCGGGACTTCAATATTCTCGGGAAAATAATGCCGGCATCATCACCAAGACCGAGCTGCAGCCGGGTGAAAGCCAGGTTCACCCAGGCTTCGACAAAATCGGGATTCCTCTCGACACACTGGCTGAAAAGCTCAACAGCATCCTGGGGACGTCCCGAAGCGAGATAGGCCGTGCCCAGGTTATGGATGACATCGACGTATCCCACGGCCTCGACCTGCCCTTCCAGACCTTCTATGAGCAACCTCAGATCTGGTGGACCACCGGGCAGGGCTCCGCGATCCAATGCCTCCAGGGAGGCCTGGAGGCTCGCGGTGATCGCTGGTGTCGTGGCATCGTGGAGTCTGGACTCTCCACTGCTTATAGAATCTTCCTTCGCCATCCTTCGGCTCTCTTTTCCCAGTTGTTCAGTTGAAAGCTCACCCGCTTCACATTCGGCACCCGTCTGAGAGCCCGCTCAAGATCCCCGACCTGCGTGCCTGTCATACCTGCCGATTCAGAATCACGGTTCGGCGCGTTATACAGGACATCGAGATCCCCTCTCAGGTAAATAACTCCTCCGACACTCGAGAAACGGAGTTTCTTCGTATTGATCCATTTCTTCGTCAGAATCCTGCGAACATCAGACGTGATCTTGAAATCACTAGCGCCCATTGGCATCAATTCCCGATTTGCGAGGTGCCAGAATACCTTACGTCACAGGTAGAAGCCGCGCTATGGAAAACACCTCTCAGCGCTCTCTCAACCACTCCTCCCACCAGCGGAGATAGTCCCCGGGCGAGACATCCAGCGACAGGCCCCTGCGCTCCATCGTCCGTTTCTGATTCGGCAGCGACCGTTCCCGGTAGACGCTGGCCGCCACCGCCGGGTCCTCAGGCTCCTCCCCCATATCCCCCGATTCGCTGATCCAGGCATTGAGCCGGTCCCGCATCATATTCAACAAACTCTCATGGGCGGGGTCCTCAGCGAGATTCGTTACCTCGTACGGATCACTCTCGAGGTCATAGAGTTCCTCGGGAGGGCGGCCGGGAGCCATGAACCGGGCCTGTTCGGGAGTCAGCTCGCCTCCCGCGTGGAGGACCTGCATCAGGGTCAGCACCGGGTACTGACGGAGCTTGTAGAGGTTGGTCTGCGTCCAGGGCAGGTTGGGATAGAAGTTACGGATGTACTTGTGCCGCCGGTCACGTACGCAGCGGATCCGGTCGAAGGTCTCATCACAGCGGTCGCGGGCGGCGATGATGTACTCTCTGCCGCTCCCCGCCTCCGGCAGAGATCGACCGTGCAGGT
>JALGWK010000007.1 GCA_025774205.1 bacterium | reverse complement strand
CTTGTGATTCAGGGCACCAATATCAGTTCCTGCTGTACATCCCCGACGATCTCCACCTCGCCCTCCGCTGTGATCAGAACGTCGATCTCGGTTCTGACCGCGCGATGGTCGGCGAAGTAGATGCCCGGCTCGATGCTGAAACAGGTGCCGGGCAGGATCGTGCGCTGGTCACGGGTTTCGTAGTTGTCGATGTTGGCTCCGTTGCCGTGGACATCGAAACCGATCGAGTGACCGGTGCGATGGATGAACTGATCTCCGAAGCCGGCCTTCACCACCTCGGCACGGACGGCGTCGTCGACCTCCCAGCCTTCGAGGGATTCGCCGGCGGCGAACCGTTCCCTGACGAGCGCCACGCCGGCGTCACGACCGGCGCAGACCGCCTCGAACATCCGCTGGTACTCCTCGGGAGGGTCCTGGCCGATAAAGCCGCACCAGGTGACATCGGCGAAGATCGAGGTCGGCGGCTTCTCGCGTGCCCACAGGTCGATCAGGACGCACTGCCCCATGGCAAAGGGATGAGCGTTCTCCTCGGTCGGTTCGAAGTGGGGATCGGCCGGATGCCCGTCAACGCCCACGATCGGGACATGACCGCCGGCGTCGAGGCCCTCTTCCTCGAAACGGTCGAGGATGAACCGGGCGATATCGTATTCGGTCAGGGTTTCACCGTCGGTGACGGCGGCGCCGATCTTCGCGTAGGCTTCGTCCTTCACCTTCAGGATGGTGTGCATCGCCCGACGGTGGCTCTCGGCGCCTTCTTCGCCGAAGACGGCTTCGAACCGGCTGACCAGGTCGGCCGAGGAAACGATCTCCACCCCTCCGGCTTCGCGCACCAGTTCGATGGTGCCGGCGTCGACCATGGAGATATAGGGGATGTCGCACAGAGGCGAGTACTGCATGGCGACCGTACGGGCATCGCCGAAGAGGGTCTTCATGGCCTCGTGCAGTTCCACCCAGCGGCTGTAGATCCGCTTCTCACCGGGGAGGTCATCGAGCTTCGAGGGCTCCACACCGTGAACGAGCCGCACCGGTTCCCCTTCGGCCGGCACCCAGTAGAACCAGCGCCGGGTCGACATCCGCTCGGGATCGAGACCGAGGATGTTGTAGTCGATGAGATTGCGGTTGTGGAAGTCGTAGAAGAGCCAGCCGTCGAAACCGGCCTCCTTCACTGCCTGCTGGATCGCGTTCAGCTCCACGATTTCTGCCTCCTGGATTCAGTGGTTGTCCCGGTTCCCGTTCGGCGGTGGTTCCTCTCCCTCTGCCCGGGGGTGGCGCAGGATCAGCAGGGTGGCTCCCACTGCCTGTTCACCAGACACCCGGTCAGTCACCAGTACCACGAGATGCACCGCGCCTTCATACGACCGGCCGAGACTCGAGAGATCTATCTGCATGCTCCGGCTCAATGAAGGGGTCAGGCTGGATATGTCCTGACCGGTCGAGATGGTGATGATCCCTTCCTCGGTATCATTCGGAATGATGTAGAGGGACTCGCTGATCACGTGATCCCCGACCGCCGAGCGGCTGAGATTCTCGACCTCGTAGTAGAAGAACAGGTCGTCCCCGTAGAGGAACCGTCTCGATGGGGCCGGGAGTATCTGCAGTCCTCCTCTGACGAACTTGCCATCCTCTTCGGTCGGCTGGATGTCCGAGGCGAGCAGGATGGGAGAGACATGCAGCTGGTTGGCGCCCATCGCGGTAAGATCGACGCTGACCATCGCCGCGCCCGACTTCTCTCCGTTCGGGTCCTCAGCGGACAGGAAAGCGATGTAGGAGCCGGGGGGGATCCTGAATCGATAGGTGTCGAGGAAGAACCTCCCCGTAGTGCCCTCCGAGGTATTGATCACATATCCCTGCTGACGTGTCTCGGCGTGGACCACGTTCATATCGTGGTCGACCATCACGATGGTGGTCCTGAGATCGGTGATCAGGAAATCCTCCTGGGCCCTCATCCGCACAGAGTTGGCCGGGATACCGAAGGTGGTCTGCACCTCGACTGAATCGGTCTCGGTCGGGAAGGCCACGACATCCATCGAGATCGGTATCGGACGGATCCCCTCCGGCAGGCCCATGTTGTATACCAGGGGCGGGGCCAGCACATGGAGCTGATCGAGCATGCCCCTGGTCACCGCGGTGCTGCCGCCATCGGCCAGTATCTCCGAGACAGTCTCCGCTGCCTGGTTCGCCTGGATCCGGCGCCGCTGGATGGTGCCGATCGTCTGCTGGATGAATGAGCCCAGCTGATCATCGAGCAGGGCCGCGTCCACCTTGCCGAGCATGGTGTCGCTGATCCCGAGAATCTCCGGTGTTCCCCAGAGGTATCGGGCCTCACGGTTATTGATATCCAGATACGCGGGAGCGCCGAAGGCGAGGAAGACGTCACCCCGCCAGTCCCATCCCGTCATCGTGTGGGAGGCGGGGAAATCCCTGACCAGGCTGTCCAGGAGCCCGTCGGGATTCAGCCAGAGCAGGGGATGAGGACCGCGGTTACCCCCCTGGGACAGAATATACCGCCGGGCAGCGAGGGGCCGCAGGTCGGTCAGCAGGTTCCGGAGGCTGTAATCACCCGACATCGCTCGACGGATGCAGAGGTCGGGAGAGGCCCCGGCCGCTCGCAGGGCGGCCAGACGTCGGATGCCCTCGACTCCGAGGCGATAGGCGCTGCGGACGGAGATCCGCTCCAGGGCGGCCTGGTATTCCTCCTGCATGCCGGAGAATCTCGACCGGGGAATATTCAGCAGTCGTGAGGCGATCGCGGGCAGTTCGTACCATGAGATCCGGTTGAGGGCGTCGATGCGCTCGGCAGTGCCCGCCCGACTTCCCTCCAGCGCCTCCCAGGTTCCTACCAGGGAGGGCGGGCCGGTGGGTACAGGCTCTTCAGGGTCATCGCGTACCTTCCCCTGTTCAATGACCAGTGTGAAAGAGTGGGGCGCGCCGTACCTCATCCGCTCCCACTGGAATCCCCCGGAGATGGTCGGGATGGTGCGCTCGTTCCCTTCATCATCAGGTCGGGGCCACGGGACAAATTCAGGGCCCTGCCAGTCGGGGGAACCGTGATGGAGAAACAGGACCATGAGTTCCGGCCACTCGTTCTCGATCAGTTCAGGAAATCGGTTCTTCAGGAACTCGAGCCGCTGCTGGTAGACCTGCATGGCTTCGTTTACCGGTGTCGTCGGGATCGGATCGAGCCGCTGCCACCAGTCATCGAGCCAGGCACCCAGGTCCTCGCTCTGGCGCATCTGCCGGAGTGTGGGGCCGTCGACGAGCAGCGCCGTGAGTCTGACCTCTTCGATCCGGTCGGAGGAGACCTGGGGAGCCAGGGCCCGGGTCACCTCCAGGGAGGAGGGGCCGGCACAGGCAGTCACCAGGGAGCCAACGATGAAGAGGAGCGCCAGGCGTGAAATCTGGCGGGGAAGAACAGGGTATTGAGGGTTTTTCATAATCAGGCCTGTCACGATCCATGGTTGCCGTTGGTGATATGAATGTTGCATGATTGTAGTTTACATGCGTTCGGTCAATCTCAGTTCAAGTGTGTCTGAAACTGATGGTGTCGTTTCCCGTACACTTCCATGACGCACGGCCTTCACGGCTTGCAGCTACTGAATATGAGAAAACCGGAAACCACCCGGGAGGAAACCTGATGAAGTCTGATGCACGACGCAACCTGACCGCCGCCCTGGCGGTCCTCGCCCTGATGGGATCAGCCTGTGCCGCGGGCGGCGCGGGATCATCGGCCGCTCTCAATGTCTGGCCGGCGGGAACGACCGTCAATTACGTGTCGACGAGCGCCCAGAGCCAGGCGATGGATATCCCCGGCATGGGTGAACAGATCTCGAACTTATCATCGAACACCGAGTTCGCGGTTGAAGCAGTCGGTGAGAGGCAGTTCAAGGTCTCGGTGACAGACGCCTCGTATTCGTCTGACACGCCCGATCCCACCGGCATGATGCCCGATGTCGACACCCTCGTCGGACTCGAGGCCATGTTTACCCTCAACGAACGGGGAGAGGTCCTGGAGGCAAGCGGGATCGCCGGCAACCCCTGGGTCGAGTATCAGGGCGGCGCGGAAGCATATACCGAGGAACTCCGCAGTTTCTTCCAGTATCTGCCGGAGGAACCGATGCGGCCCGGCGTAACCTGGACCCGGGACTACGGCTTCACGGCCAACCAGCAGGGTGTCGAACTGCTGTTCGAGTTCGTCGATACCTACAACTGCGTCGAGGAGATCATCTTCGAGGGGACGAGGGCGCTCAAGATCGAATCTGAGCAGGAGATCAGTCTGGGCGGCGGGGGCGATATGATGGGAACGCCCGTCGATTTCGCCCTCTCGGGAACCGGTGACGGGACGATCATCATCGACGCCGTGACCGGCATGCTTCTTTCGAGTGAGTCGAAGGGCAGCATGAACGGTGGCATCTCGGCCCAGGGCATGGACATCCCCATGACGATGACCATGACCTCCGCCATCAAGGTCAAGTAGGAGGGGAGAGGCTGCGGCCTTCGACCGGCGATCCCTCTCTGGAACTGGCATAGGGATATAGACGGGATCAGGCCCACGCTGAGGCTCGGCGCGGGCAGTCTGGTCGTCGGACTCGATCCCGGTCTCATTCTGGCCGTCGATCATGAAGGGAGGCCGTGGCGCCTCATCGAGGGCGACCGGACCTTCAGGTGGGGGCTCAACGGCCGGATCCTCGCGATCGAACGGATCTCGGGGAGAGGCCGGAAATACACCTGGATGGAATCGGATGAGGCGGTCGCGCTGTGGGAACGTACCCGCGACCGCCTTGCGCCCCTGCTCGATCAGGTTGTCGACGGCGACCTGGCCGGTCTCGAGCCGGTAGCCGGCGCCGGACCGGCTGAACCACCGCCACCCACCCTCTACGCCATCCTCGAGAAAGTTGCTGCCGTGAGCAGTGACTCCCTTCTGGCCGGGGCGGATGAATTCGCCCGTACCTGGTCACCGGTCGGCATCCTCCCGCCCGATCAGTACATGGCCCTGGTTGTCCAGCTCACCCACGGCTGCCGGTTCAATGCCTGTACGTTCTGCGCCTTTTACCGGGATACACCCTTCTCGGCCACTGATGGTGATGGCCTGCGTGAACACCTGACGCGGATCGACTCCTTCCTCGGGGAAGGGATCGGTCTGAGGCGATCGATTTTTCTGGGGGACGCAAACGCGCTCGTCCTGCCGACCGAAGATCTCCTGCCGCTGCTCGACATCGTGGCTGCCCACTACCGGGGAACGCCGCCATGGAGCGGGGGGATGCACACCTTCCTCGACGGGTTCTCGGGGGCGAAGAAGGAGCCGGATGAGTACCGGCGACTCAGGGAGAGGGGACTCCGGAGGATCTGCATCGGTATGGAGTCGGGGCACGATCCACTCCTGCGGTGGCTCAACAAACCGGGCACTGTTGATGATGTCATCACAACCGTGACGGCGATGAAGGTGGCCGGACTGGAGGTGTCGCTCGTCATACTCCTCGGAGCAGGAGGCCGGGAGTACAGTGACGGACACATCCGGGATACGATCGATGTGCTCGGCGAACTGCCTCTCGATTCGAAGGATATGGTATACTTCAGCAGGCATGTGGAAATGCCCGGCGCGGTCTACGGAGTGATCGCGCGGCAGGAGGGGATAACGGCTCTCGATGACACGGGTATGGCGGAACAGCAGCGGATCATCGCCTCGGCCCTCAGACCGTCTCAGGTGGGTGGACCCCGACAGGGCAGTTACGATATCAGGGAGTTCACCTATTGACCGGCCCGCTTCCGGCCGGTCCTGCTCCGGTGCCGACCGATCGACTCCGCGTCTGACCGGAACCTCTTTCATCATCCGTCTCACCCTGTTCCTGACCCTGCTGACAGTCATGCCGGTCGCGGGCCAGGAGGACCTGGTCGGGCAGGCCCGGACCGCCCTGGAGGCAGGCCGGGGTGAAGAGGCGCTCCGGTTGATACGGCGCGCCACCCGGATCGACCGGGAAGATGTCAGGGCCTGGATGGTGCAGGGCGAGGTCTACCTCACGCTCCTCGACCGGGGACTCACCGAACGGCGGGCGCGCAACGCCGTCCGTGCCTTCGATCGGGTCATCGAACTGAATCCATCTTATCCCGATGTATACCTGAAGAGGGGTAGGGCGTACCTGGAAGGACTCAGTGATTCCCTCCGGGCCGGGATCGATTTCGAGAATCAGCTCCAGGCCGATCCCCATCACATGGAAGCCACCATCTCGCTGCTGGAACTCTCGGTCGACATGCGGGAATGGGAACTGGCCGAATCTCTCGCGGCCCGGTCACTGGTGGATTTCAGGACCGATCCGAGGATCTACCGACCACTCCTCAAACTGTACCTGAAGAAACGGGAATGGGCGTCTGCCGCTCTCGTGGCCCGGCGCTATCTTTCGATCCTCTCCCCGCGTGAACGGGAGGTGATCTTCGACATCTCACCCCTCCTGACCCGGGCCGAAGAGGAGCAGTACCAGGCGCTCGAGGACGAGGCCCGGGCTCTCTACCGCAGGCGTTACTGGGCCCGTCGGGGTGGAGCCCAGCTGGACGGGTACGCCACCCGATTCATCGAGCACCTGTGGCGGGTCGCGGAGGCACGGAACCGGTTCGGAGGGGCGACCTTCCCATGGGACGTCAGAGGGGAACTCGTGGTGAGGTACGGTCTGCCTGATTACCGCGTCACGAGCACCTCCGGTCTGAGCCTCAATATGATCATGGATGGTGATTTCCAGTCACAGTGGCGATCGAGGATGCTCGAACTCGGCCTGCCGGTGAGTTCCTTCGACTCGGGCAACAGCACCACGTTCTTCAACACTGATTTCGAACCGCCAAGGGGACCGGGTCGATTCTCATTCTGGATCTGGAAGTGGGAGGGACTCCTCTTCGTCCTGCGTGATCCGTCGGTCGGTGGTGAGCTGCAGCTGACCGGCGACAGTCTCGCCCTGAATGACACCCTGAAGAACCGCCTGCCGATGATCTCGAACCTGGAGGAACTGAACGAATCACTCAGTCCGGCCTTCAGGGTAGCCCAGTTCCGGGGTTCGGAAGGCCGAACGCTGGTCCACTCCCTGTTCTCGATCCCGGTATCTGAACTGGTCGGCGCCACGCTCGATTCACTGCCGTCCGAAGCCATGCTCAGCGAGATCACCCTGCTGGATGACGACCTTCGGATCAGCGCCGAGGTGGAGCGGGCCAGGATGGTCCGGGCAGGTCCCGCGACCCGGATCCAGAGGTCACGAAGGTTCGTGGAGGCGATCGCCATAGAGGTCGATCCGGGCGAATACCAGGTTTCCGCGTTTATCTCCCACCGGGCCTCCCAGCGGTATGGTTCGATGGGACCGGTGGCCCTCGACATTCGCGATTTTTCCGGGAGCGGGCTCGCCGTGAGCGACCTGGTCCTGGCCTCGGCCGACACCCTCGGCGAGCCGGAACAGCACCTCCTCGATGAAGGCCTGGCGTACCTGCCCCAACCGGCGGGAGTGTGTGATATCGATCGTGCCTTCCAGGTCTATTTCGAAGTCTATAATCTCAGCCGGGATATCGAGGGGATCACCGACTACGACATCACCTACGAGATCTTCCCGGAAACGGATTATGAGAGACGGCCCCGGACCATCCAGTCCTCGGTCGCGGCCCTCCTGGGGATCACCCGGGGTGAGTCTGTCGTCGCCCTCTCCTCACGATATCGGAGCCGGCGGGCGGATAACACCCACCGGCCGAACCTGAGCCTGGAGGAGTACCCCGAAGGACCCTACCGGCTGCGGGTGACGGTGACGGACAACCTGCTCGACCGGGAGATCAGCCGGGAGATCACCCTGCTGGCGCTCCACCCCCATCCCCCTGATCACTGAGATCGACACGTCATCAATCATGACAAAAGAGTGCGGTCCCTCATGGTGTCTAATGGGGGAAAGGCGGCGAAATGGGGACGCTGCGTACCAGCAAGTGCCCTGACTCGGGGCACTAGGGAAAGGGAAAGATGATGAAACGAACAAGCATGATAATGGCGGGCGTCGCCCTGATTGTGGTCATGGCTCAGACGGGCAGCGATGCCCAGCAGGTTCAGCCGCCCCGGCAGCCTCAGCAGGCACAGCGGCAGACCTGGCTGCAGCGGCTGGATCTCACAGAGGATCAGAAGGCAGAGATCGAGTCGATCAGCGAGCGGCACCTTGAAGCGGCGACTGAGGCCCGGGTGGCCCTGATCCAGGCTGGGGCCGACCTCTCGAAACTGAGGCTGGAGGAGGAACCCGACCTCAGGGAACTGGAGCGGGCCATGAACGCCCTCTCACAACTGCAGAACGCGCAGAAGGTACAGGCCATGCGCAACCGGGCCGAGATGCTGGAGGTCCTCACCGAAGAACAGCAGCAACAGATCGGGCGGACCATGGGATTCCTGGGCGCCCGGACCATGAGCGGACGGTCAGGGATGACCTCCCGGCGGGGAACGATGGGTCGCGGGATGTCCCGATTCGACCGGGGACGTGGAGCCGGGCAGGGCCAGGCCGGATTCGGTCGGGGTTGGTCGCAGAACACCGGCCGGGCCGGTATGCGCGGTAACACCCGGAGCATGCGCCCCCGGGGGCAGGCGATCCCGCCCGCTTCGGGGAGCGACTGGCAGTTCCGGCAGAACCGGATGGACCAGTTCGACGCTCAGGGAATGTTCCAACGGGGAATGATGAGAGGCAGGGGCAGGGCCGTGGCTCCGCCGCCACCTCCACCGCCGCCCGCGGCATGAGTGATCGACAGAAGCAGACCTGAAGAATTTTCAAAGCCCGACAGGTCCTGAAAGGAAAAGGCCGGTGGTCGCGTGAGTCGCGCCGCCGGCCTTTACTGTCAGGTGCCCTTACTGTCAGGTACCCTTACTGATCTTCTTCCTTTTTGGCGTCGAGGTCGTGGGTGGTGAGGCTCTCCCGCGACTGCATGTCCTGCCAGTGCCAGAAGCTCTCCGGAATCTTCTGGCTGAGGCTCCGGCTCCACATGGCGTACATATAGACCGTTTCATTCGACTGATGGAGCCTGACGCTCAGGACGCTGGCAGCCTGGTTGGCGATCTTCACTGCCAGATGCGGTTTCTCTGCCACGAGTACGTAATAGGTGTCACGGGGGATCGATATCGTCACGGCTTCCTGCGAAGTTTCCACTGAAGCAGTATGGGGAGAATCGTCGAACATGGAAGCCTCGCCGATGATATCTCCGCGGTGCAGGGTTGCCAGTACGATACCCTCCTCATCCCCGACCCTTTTGATGACGTCGACCTCCCCCTCCGCGATGATCTGGATCCCCTTCCGGCGGAGGTCCTCGCCGAATATCAGTCCCTCTTCGGGATGATAACGGCACTGCTCGAGATACGGGATGAGCTCCCTCAGCTCGGCTTCGCTGAAGTCACTAAAAAAGTCTAGAGGAGTGAGGTCCTCCGGCTGTAAACTCTGCTCACGTTTGTTTTCCATGGATGGCATGATAACAACCCTTTTGAAAGTGGTCTACAATCCTTTCCGGGGAGGTTCCATTGGACCAGCTCAGTCTGGACGCCACCACTCTTTCGATCATGGTACAGGCCTCGGGTCTCGCGACCCTGCTGCTCATGCTCCGGGAATTCCGGCAGGACGATCGGGAATTCACGGAAGAGGAACTGCAGGGCTTTGTTATCGCCTACCGGTACCAGTATCAGTTCACCCTCGACCTCATGCTGGAGGCAATGCGCCCCGATGAAGAATCATGATTCGACCGGAGACGTCAGCTCCCGCCGGATGACCGGCGGGCCTCCGCGACCATTTCCCTGACTTCTTCCATCAGGACGGCGCCCCGATAACAGATGCCGTCCTTGATGGTCCACTCCACGGTCCCACCCTGGCGCACCTCACCCTCCTCGAACACATCGGTCCCGGTCGGGTAGAGCAGTTTGAAGTTCTCCTGGGGATTGCCGTTCACAAGGATCAGATCCGCCATGTATCCTGGCTTCACCCGACCGAGCTCGTTCTCCCGGCCGAGCATGAGGGCGTTGTTGCCGGTAGCATGCCGGATCACGTCGAGCGGATGGAAGCCGGCCTCCTGCTGGAGTTCCAGTTCCCTGACATACCCGAACCCGTAGAGCCGGTAGATGAAGCCGGCGTCCTCGCCGGCGCAGATGATACCGCCCCGTTCGGCGAACTCGCGCAGGGCGGCGAACCAGAGCTGGTAATTCCGGCTCCATTCGATCTCATCCTTCGTCGTCCAGCCGAGGAAGTAGGAGCCGTGACTGGAAAGGTCGGGTGTGAAGTACTGCTCGAGAGCCGGGTGCAGGTAATCCTCGAACCACGGCTGGGTGCGGGCGCGCTGTACGTCGCGGCTTGCCTCGTAGATGGTCAGGGTGGGGCACCAGGCTACCCCGGCATCGGCCATGCCCTGCAGGACCAGACTCAGCTTCTCCGGGTCGGCGTCCCTGAAGAGCCGGCCGGCCCAGCGGAACCGGTGGAGTTCGTTGTTGTAGTTGTAATCGGGCGGGAAACTCTGCGATCCGTAGGGGATCGCTGCGTCGGGGATCCCGTACCAGTGTTCTATTGTGGCGGTGCCGCCGGCGATGTCATCCCAGACGTCACTCTCCTCCACGCCGATATGGCGGGCAACCCGCAGTCCCAGCTTCTGCGCCTCGTCGAGCAGGGCGGCCAGGGGCGCACGATCCATGCCGAAGACCTTGACTCCGTCCGCGCCTGCTTCCTGGACGTCGCGGACGCTCTGCCGGGCTTCCTCGGGCGTGTTGCCGCCCGCGCGCATGTAGATGAAAATGCGCGGAGCCGCGAGCGTGCCGCGCTCACTCTGTCGTTTCAGCCGTTCCGCCTTTCCGAAATCGCTCCCCACGTCCCGCACGGTCGTGATGCCACTGGCGAGCCACAGGTTCATCTGGTACTCGAAGGGCATCGCCATGCTGCCGCGTGAATCCTGCAGGTGGACGTGCAGGTTGATGAATCCGGGCAGCAGGTAGCGCCCCGCGCCGTCTATCTCGGCGTCGAAATTTCCTGAGCCGCGTCCTCCCACCGATACGATCCGGTCGTTCTCCACGATCACGTTCATCGGCCCCCGGGTCGGCGTGCCGTTCCCGTCGATGACGAACACGTTCCGGATCAGCAGGCGATCGTACCTCTCACCATGCTCCGCCGGTGGATTCTGGCTGGCGTTGCTCTGCTGCCGGGCGGACACGGCGGCCGGGAGGAACACGAGAATGATGAGGATTATACCGGTGAAGGCGCGCGGGAATGGGAGTCGGAACATCGGGTACCACCCTGTTCAAGAGGTGATGGAGTTGACTGATCACCGGGGCGACCGGAAGGTCGCTCCGGAGCTTACAGGACGATACAGAATCACGCGCCGGGACGTCAACGGGCGCACTTGATAATGCCCGACTCAACAGGTAGGTTCCACCACGCTGGACCGATACCGTCCGGCAGTCTCATTCCACATAACACCGGCAGGAGAAGGAGAACGTAATGACCAGGGGAACGCGCCGAACATCGTGGGCGGAACCATTCAAGATAAAGGTGGTCGAGCCGATCCGGATGACCACCCGCGAACAGCGGCTCGACGCGCTCGATGAGGCGGGATGGAACACCTTTCTGCTGAAGAGCGAAGACGTCTACATCGACCTGCTCACCGACAGCGGAACGAGCGCCATGTCGGCCAATCAGTGGGCCGGCATGATGCTCGGCGATGAGGCTTACGCCGGCAGTGAGAACTTCTACAACCTCTGCGAATCGGTCGAGAAGGTCTACGGTTTCCCCTACCTGGTCCCGACCCACCAGGGCCGCGCCGCCGAACACATGATCAGCCAGATCCTGATCTCCGACGGTGATTTCATCCCGGGGAACATGTACTTCACCACCACCAGGCTGCACCAGGAACTCGCGGGCGGTACGTTCGTGGATGTGATCATCGACGAGGCCCACGATCCGGCGGGCGAACACCCCTTCAAGGCGAATGTGGACCTGAACAAGCTGGAGGATCTCATCGATCGGGTGGGCGCCGATCGGATCCCCTACTTCTGTCTCGCAACCACGGTGAACATGGCCGGCGGACAGCCGATCAGCATGGAGAACATCCGCGACCTCCATACGCTCTGCCAGAAGCACGGAATCCCGGTCTACCTCGACAAGACCCGGATAGCCGAGGGCGCCTACTTCATCCAGCAGCGGGAACCGGGCTACGCGGATAAGAGCGTGGCGGAGATCGTCCTCGAGATCTGCTCCTTCATGGAAGGGGCCTGGATGAGTTCGAAGAAGGACCACCTGGTCAACATCGGCGGCTATCTTGCCCTGCGTGACGCTGAGGTCTTCGAGCAGGCCCGGAACATGGTGGTCATCTACGAGGGTCTGCATACCTACGGCGGCATGGCGGGTCGTGACATGGAGGCGCTGGCACGCGGAATCCATGAATCGGTGGAGGATGACCATATCGCCGCGCGGGTGGGCCAGGTGGTCTACCTGGGCGAGAAGATCGCCGCGGAGGGGATCCCGATCATCCAGCCGGTGGGCGGTCACGCGGTTTTCCTCGACGCCGGGGCGTTCCTCTCCCACCTCGACCAGGAGGAGTTCCCGGCCCAGAAGCTGGCCGCGGAGATCTTCCTCGAGGCTGGTGTCCGCAGCATGGAACGGGGTATCGTATCGGCCGGCAGGAACAAGGAGACCGGTGAGAACATCAGGGTGGGGCTGGAACTGGTACGGCTCACCATCCCGCGCCGGGTCTACACCCAGGCGCACATGGATGTGACCGCCGAAACGATCTGGGAGGTCTGGGACCGTCGCGACTCCATAACTGGGTTCGAGATGGTGCATGAACCGCAGTATCTCCGGTTCTTCCAGGCCCGCTTCAAGCCGAAGGACTGAGCCACGATGGCAGATGAACGGAAACGATATGCGGTGATCATGGCCGGGGGAGTGGGCGAGCGCTTCTGGCCCCTCTCACGCGCCACCCGTCCGAAACAGCTGCTCCCGCTCGGTCACGACGGGAGATCCCTGCTGGAGGAGGCCATCGACCGGCTCGATACCGTCATCCCGACCGAGAATATCTTCATCATTACAGGCCACTCTCTGGTGGAGACCATCCGCTACTCAGGACTGACGGTTCCGAGGGAGAATGTCATCGCCGAACCGACCAGGCGGAATACCGCCGGCGCGCTGGTCTGGGCCGCGGCCTGGCTCCTGGCTACGAAGGGGGAGGAGGCGCTCGACGCCTCACTGGCGATCTTCCCGGCCGATCATCAGATCGATTCAACCGAGGCCTTCCGGAACGACATCGCGACCGCCCTCGATCATGTCGGGGAGCACGGCGGGCTCATGGTGATGGGCGTGCCGCCGACCCGTCCAGCCACCGGGTACGGCTATCTCGAGGTTGCGGACGCAAATGGTGACGCCGGTGACGGTCCCGTTGTCCCGGTGGCGGCCTTCCACGAGAAACCGGACGCGGCGACAGCAGCCCGGTACCTGGACTCAGGTCGGTACTTCTGGAACTCGGGGATGTTCTTCTGGACGATTTCCGACTTCCTCCTCGAGTTCGAACAGGCCTCACCGGCACACTTCGAGACCACCGGGCGTCTGGTGGAGACGATTACCGCCGGTGACGAGGCTGGAACCCTCGCCCTCTTCGAAGAGCTGGAGGACATCTCGATAGATTACGCGCTGATGGAGAAGGCCTCGTCGGTCTCCATGCTCCCCGCGAACTTCGGCTGGGACGATCTGGGCGCCTGGGACGCGCTGATGCGCGCCCTCGAACAGGACGAGGAAGGGAACCTGGTCCTCGGTCCATCGATCAGGATCGACAGCCGGGACTGCCTGGTCATGAACGATGAGGGTGAACGCGCTACGGTGGCGCTCATCGGGGTGGAGGGACTGACAGTTGTAATGACCGGCGACGCGGTCCTCGTCATGCGTTCCGACCGGGCCCAGGATGTCAAGGAAGTGGTGAAGGCACTGAAAGATGAGGGGAGTCCTCATCTGTAGTCCGAGAATCGCCAGGAGGGATACCTGATGAACGCCCGGAAGGCTTCCGCGCTCGCGCTCATTCTGCTGCTCACTGTTGCCGCGCTCCCCTCTGTCACGGGTGCCCAGGAGGTGGATCTCGAGCAGATCCTGGGTTTCCATTTCCCTTCCGGTCTGGTGGCGTCTCCTGCGGGTGAGCGGATCGCCTGGCTGGGTAACGAGGAGGGCCGGCGCAATGTCTGGGGCGCCGAAGCCCCCGCCTGGGAAGCGCGCCGGCTCACGGACTATCTCGACGATGATGGTCAGGAACTGGGCGCGCTGGAATTCCTGCCTGACGGCGAACGGCTTATCTACCTGCGGGGCGGTGCGGCGAACCGCGATGGAGAACTCCCCAATCCCCTGAGCGTGCCGGAGGGGGTATCCTGCGATCTATGGATGGTGTCATGGAACGGTGATGATCCGGTCCGGATCGCCGGGCCGGTTTCCCCCCGGATTTCCCCTGTCGAGGACCAGATCGTCTGGACCGCCGCCGGCCGCTGCATGCTCCTTGATCTTCTCCCGCATCGATCCGCTCGATCTTCAGAAGGAGCCAGTGGAGCGGTAACAGTCAGGGTGCGTAGCAGGCGGGTTCCGCCTCCGCCTCCGCCGCGTGGAGCGGGGGGGAGACAGGATCCAGTCTTCCTCGACTGGGAAGAACCTCCGCTTCTTGAGCCGAAAATCCTCTTCCAGGTCCGATCGGGCCTGAGCGATCTGCAGTGGTCTCCCGACGGTTCCATGCTCGCCTTCTCCAGCGCCCGCGACGGACGGGCGATCCTCGGAGTCTGGAACCTGGAGCGGGAAGAACTGAGCTGGCTCACCAATACGGTCGACCGTGACACCTCGCCGCGCTGGTCACCCGACGGCAGCCGGCTCGCCTTCCTCCGCCGGCCGGTCGATCATCGCGGCTTCGCGATCTGCGTCGTGGATGTCGGCAGCGCTGAAACAACCGAACTGTGGCGCTCGCCCGGGGACGGCACCGGCTACTATCCCGGATCTGTCTCCGGTTCCTACGGACTGATGTACGGTGACGGCCACATTGTCTTCGCCGGTGAGTGGTCCGGATGGAACCATCTCTATGTCATCCCCGACGGGGGTGGCGAGGTACGTGAATTGACGCCGGGCGACGGGATAGTGGAGAACGCGTCACTCTCCCCGGACGGAGCGTCGATAATCGTCAGCCACAATACCCGTTCGATCGATTACCGGCAGCTGAGCCGGATACGTCTGGCCGACGGGCACACGCTGGAGATAGAAGCCAGCGAGGTCATCGCCTGGAACCCGGTCGCGGTCCGCAACCGGGAGTGGCTTGCCTATATCCGGTCCGACGCTCTCGAACCGGCGAGTGTCTACATCAGGGAGAGGGATGAGGCGGCAGGGGTGAGGGTCTCGCCGCTCCCGGAGGGATATCCGCTCAATCACCTGGTGAAACCGGAGCAGGTGATTTTCGAGGCCGCTGACGGCGTGATCGTGCACGGCCAGCTTTTCCTCCCCGAGGGATTGCGGCGCCGTGACCGCCTGCCGGCGGTCATCTTCATGCACGGCGGATCACGTCGGCAGATGCTGCTGGGGTGGCACAACCGCGGCTACTACCACAATGCCTACGGCTTCAACCAGTACCTGGCCTCACGGGGGTACGCGGTCCTGTCGGTGAACTACCGGAGCGGGATCGGGTACGGGGTGGACTTCCGGGAACCGGACGCGTACGGGTACCAGGGAGCGTCGGAATACCAGGATATCGTCGCCGCGGGTCATTTCCTGCAGGAGCACGGAAACGTCGATCCCGACCGGATCGGTCTGTGGGGCGGTTCCTACGGGGGGTACCTGACGGCACTGGGGCTGGCGCGCGATTCAGATCTCTTCAAAGCGGGGGTGGATCTGCACGGGGTTCACAACTGGGCCGACCAGCTCGAATGGTGGGGTCGGGGAGAATCCGCCGGCATAAGCCAGTCGGTCCGTGATTCCATGATGCAGGTTGCCTTCGAGTCGAGCCCCGTGGCCGATATGGATTCATGGCGCTCGCCGGTGCTCATCGTGCACGGTGACGATGACCGGAATGTCCCCTTCGAGGCGAGCATCGACCTGGTACGGAGACTGCGCGCGAAGCGGGATGTCATCTTCGAGGAACTCTATTTCGTGGACGATGTCCACGGCTTCCTCCTTCATGGCAACTGGCTGGAGGTCTACCGGCGGGCGGCGGACTTTTTCGACCGTTACCTGAAAGAAGGAGCCGATCGGGATCACTGATACCTGAAGTGAGAGGGATCGGCGGATGAATGTGATGAATGAAAGGACGGAGCATGGCTGGTGACATCACCAGACTGACGGCACTCGTCACCTGCGCTGGTTGAGCGTCCAAACTGGGTCCGGAGGACCTTGCAAAGGCACTCAGCGCACTCGACAGGGAGGACCATCCCGATCTCCTGGTGGGCACTTCCACCATGGATGACGCCGGAGTGTATCGTCTCGATGAGTCGACTGCGCTGATACAGACGGTGGATTTCTTTACTCCGGTTGTGGATGATCCCGCCACCTTCGGCGCCATCTCGGCCGCGAACAGTCTCTCCGATGTCTACGCCATGGGGGGAAGGCCG
>JALGWK010000140.1 GCA_025774205.1 bacterium | reverse complement strand
ACCTGTGAGCAGGGCGTGATGCGACGTACTCCGGAAGTGATCGATTGCTGGTTCGACTCGGGCGCCATGCCCTTCGCCCAGTGGCATTACCCCTTCGAGAACCAGGATATGTTCGAAAAACAGTTCCCGGCTGACTTCATCAGTGAAGGGGTCGATCAGACTCGGGGCTGGTTCTACAGCCTGCTCGTCATCTCCGCCTTCCTCACCGATGGCCCTTCCTTCCGGCACTGCCTGGTCCAGGAGCTGGTCCTCGACCGGGAGGGCCGAAAGATGTCGAAGAGCAAGGGGAACACGGTCAATCCGTGGGACGTGATCGAGAAGTGGGGGGTCGATCCCCTGCGCTGGTATATCGTCACCAACAGTCCGCCCTGGGCGCCGACGAAATTCGATGAGGATGGCGTAGCGGAGGTCAGCCGCAAGTTCTTCGGGACGCTGCACAACACCCACGCCTTCTTCGTTCTCTACGCGCAGGTGGACGGGTACTCTCCCGATGGGTCCGAGGTGGTCCCGGTCGAGTCGATGTCCGCTCTCGATCGGTGGATCCTTTCGAGGCTGCACACCACCACGCGGCTCGTCCGACTCCACTTCGGCGCTTTCGAAGTCACGCGGGCGGCCCGCGCGATACAGCATTTTGTGATCGAAGACCTGTCGAACTGGTACGTGAGACGTTCCCGGCGCCGGTTCTGGAAAGGTGAGCCGGGCCCGGACAAGACGGCTGCCTACCAGACGCTCCATGAAGTGCTGGTCAGGCTGGCGGGGCTGCTGGCGCCGTTCATCCCCTTCACCAGTGAAGAGGTGTGGCACAACCTTCAGGCATGGCGGGACGGAGCCCCTGAAAGTGTCCACCTGAGCGACTATCCCGCCGGTGACGCTTCGCTGATCGACGAGGAACTGGAAGCCCGGATGGAATTCATCAGGGAAGCCGTTACCCTCGGACGCGCGGCCCGGAACCGGGCCGGGATCAGGGTACGGCAACCGCTTCCGGTGATGAAGGTCGTGACCGGCGCTCCGTGGCAGGAAGCTGCGCTGCAGGAACTTGAGATCCTCATTCTCGAGGAGATGAATGTCAAACGGGTTGAAGGAGTGGCCTCCACATCGGCCTTCATGGGGTTGCAGGCCCAGCCGTTCTTCTCGGCCCTCGGGCCGAAATACGGCGGTGAGGTGAACCGGATCGCAGAGGCGATACGGTCGCTCGGACAGGATGATCTGCGCCTGCTGCAGGAGGAGACCCCGATACGGCTCTCTGTCGATGGCAATGAGATCGAGATCGAGCCGGGCGATGTTCTCCTCGAGGAGGCCGAACCGGATGGACTCGTGGTCGAACGTGAGGGAGAGGTCACCGTGGCGGTCGACACCCGGCTGGATGAGTCCCTCATCCGGGAAGGACTGGCGCGGGAATTCACCACCCGGATCCAGAATTTCCGGCGTCAGATCGGCTATGAGGTTACCGACCGCATCAGGCTCGCCTATCAGGCCACACCCGGTCTGGAAGCCGCCATCGAAGCCCACGCCGATTACATTGCCGGGGAGGCTCTGGTGGTCGATCTGCATAACGGTGTCTACAAAGAATTCGATCGGCAGGATGATTGGCGTATCGAAGAGGAATCTGTTACGATCTGCGTCGTAAAGGCGTAAGTACCGAAAGCGGTTCTCCACGCGTTTCGGGAGCAGGTTAAGGAGCAGGCAGGATGCCCAGGCGTTTAGCGAAAGCGAAACTGGACAAATACAGGGAGCTGATCGAGAAGAAGCGTGAAGACCTTCTGAAGGAACTCGGCTACCTCGAAGATACCACTATGAGATCCACCACCACCGAATTGACCGGGGATCTCTCCGCTTACTCTTTCCACATGGCTGATCAGGGCACGGATGCCATGGAACGGGAGAAGGCCTTCCTGTGGGCCTCGCGTGAAGGACGGTTCCTCTACCATCTGAATGAGGCCATGGCCCGGATACAGGATGGCACCTACGGCTATTGTGAAGAATGCCGGGAACCGATCTCCGATGACCGACTCGAGGCGGTTCCCCACTGCCGCCTCTGTATCGCGTGCAAGACCAACGATGAAACCCGCAAGGACTCTCAGGACTGATGTGGGGATTCGGGCTCGCAGCCCTCATACTGCTCACTGACCAGGCTTCAAAAGCGCTGATTGCGACCTCGATGGCGCCGAATCAGAGCATCCCGCTCATCGGGGATCTCCTCCGCCTGACCTACATCCGGAATCCGGCTTCTGCCTTCGGCCTTCACCTGGCATCTCCTGGTACATGATCCGGCTGCCGAAGCGGGAGTACTGGCCGCGGATCGCGCTCGCGATGATCATGGCCGGTGCCCTCGGCAACCTGATCGACCGGGTCCGTTTCGGAGAGGTTGTCGACTTTCTCCATGTCGGCCTCTCTGCGCAGGTGGTCTGGCCGATATTCAATGTCGCTGACATGGGGGTCAGTTGCGGGACCGCGCTGCTCATGCTCTACTTCATCGTCATAGGTGAACCGGAGCCGCGGAATGCACGACTCGAATCCTGAACGACGCGAACTGGCGGTCACGTCCGGACCTGGACTGCGTACCACCCCCCTCGGAGAGAAGGAACGACTCGACCATTTCCTCGGCCGGCAGTTCGATGATCTCTCCCGTTCCCGGATCGAGAAACTGATCCGGGAAGGATCTGTCACCATCGACGGCGGGAAGATGAAGGGGAGCCGTCCCGCGGTGCCCGGTCAGGTGATCGTGCTCACGGTCCCGCCCCTTGAGGAACCCTCCCTGGAACCGGAGGCGATCCCGCTCGATATCCGATTCGAGGATGAACATCTCATCGTCGTGAACAAGCCGTCGGGACTGGTAGTGCATCCGGCGCCCGGACATCCTTCAGGCACCCTGATCAACGCGCTGCTCCACCATTGTGACGATCTGGCCGGGATCGGCGGCGTACTGCGTCCCGGTCTTGTGCACCGGCTGGACAAGGACACCTCGGGGCTGCTGGTGGTGGCCAAGAGTCAGTCGGCCCATGCCGGACTCACCGGAGCGATGAAGAGGCGGGAGATCAGGCGCGTCTATCGGGCGGTCGTGTGGGGAACTCCCGATCCGGAGGAAGGGACGCTTCGATCGTGGATAGGCCGGAGCCGCCGTGACCGGAAGCGCATGGCCTCGTATGGTGTGCGTCCCCGTCAGCGGCCGATGCGGTGGGGCCGGCCGGGCGAGAAATCCGCGACTGAGGCCATGTCCGATCTCGAATTCCCGGAGGAGATCACCGAATTCGACCTTCCGGAGTCCGGCGAGCCGGACCAGGAGCAGGCCGGGGAGAATCTTCCCGAAGGGGTTCCTTCAGGGGCGCGAAAGGCGATTACCCGTTACAGGGTCCTCTCCCGGTTCGACCTGGCGTCAGAGCTGAGATGCGAACTCGAGACCGGTCGGACCCACCAGATCCGCGTCCACCTGGCCTCGATCGGTCATCCGGTCGTCGGGGATGAGGTGTATGGAGGACGAGAGAAAGCGATCCGGGGCATGCGCGCAGATCGTGGCAGGGAGGGTCAGACCCTGTTGAAGATCATCGACCGGCAGGCCCTTCATGCCATCGAACTCTCGTTCATCCATCCGGTCAGCGACGAGGAGATCACCCTCTTCGCCGACCCGCCGGAGGACATGCAGCAGCTCCTCGCGGCGCTGTCGGACATGCCCTGAGCAGTTACCACACCTCCCACAGCTGCCGGGGGGGAGGATCGAGAACGGGAAAGGTGGGTTTGATGACTCTGGACAGGCGCAAGGACGAAAGAAGAGTGTTCGATCGTCGCCAGAGGGACCGTCGGTACGGCCCGGACCAGCCTGTCTCCCCGATGGAACCGAAGACCCGGGAAGACGTGAATCAGCTCCGGCGTCAGCTGGAATACGAACTGCGGATGGTCAGGGAGACGACCGGGTACATCTCAACCCACGGGAATCGGATCGGCGAGTTCGACCTTGATGCCAACCTCGAATCGTACCTGCTGCACGTTCGGTTCCTGCTCGATTTTTTCTTCCCGACCGTCCAGTACCACAGCCGGGGTCCATGCGCTCTCGATTTCACACCCGAATGGAGCGATCGTGAAACGATCAGTGAGCTGCTGAATCACGTGCGCCACAAGGGGGACTCACTGCTCGGCGGGATGTCGTTCTTCCGGGTTGAACTGCCGACGAAGAAGGAGATGTCAGCGGTTGTCGCCGAACTCGAAGCCATTCGTTCCCGGTTCGAACTGCTCCTCAATGTGGAACGTCAGGCGCCTGACGATAACGCTGCTGAATGAATCCGCTCATGGAGTCGGCCAGCGGAAGAGCAGCCGCTCGACCGGTACAAGCGGACCGTATCTGCCTTCCCACATGATCGCATTCCAGGTCGGAATCGCTCCGGTCACGAACAGGTAATCCCCGACGATCGCGAAGGTGATCCCCATCTCCATGAAGGGCATCGGAATGAACTTCCGGAAACGGCCTGCCCGGGTGAAGGTAACCAGCCCGAATTGATCATCCTGCCGTCCCGGTACTGCCAGGTGGCGCTCCTCAGACCAGTAGGCGAATCCCATGGAGCTGCCTCCGGCGAGACCATTTCGCTCGAGGACTGTCGAATCGAGCAGCGCCGGGATGAAACTGAAGGTGTTCCGCAACTGCTCAGCGGAGAGACGGTAGAGGACATGGGGCGTCACGCTGAAAAGCTGATGAGGACGCCGGATCAGGTAGAGGTCGGTCCCGTCAGTCGTGAGGGCATAGGCGCTCGACTCCCCCCAGGGCAAGACCGCCAGGCGCTGCCACGTTCCGCCGCTGCCGGGGAGGTACTGCAGTTCGGAGGAATCCACACCGTAATAGCGGTCGTCGAGAAAACAGAGGCTCAGCGGCGGTGAAACCGAGATGACCTGTCCCAATTGATCGCCAGCGGTGTCGCGTCGGATGAGGGTTGGGGAGTCCGCGCTCTGCAGGAGAAGTCCGTTCCCCTGAGTGGCCAGGACGCGACCGATCGACGCAGTGATCTTCAGCCGTGACGGGATCATCAGCACCCTGAGAATCGCCTGTGTCGATCGGGGGACGGGGCTGATCCGAAATCGCACCGAGCCGTCGGTGGCGATCAGCCGCTCTCCCTCAAGCGGATCGATCCATGCCTCCCGCCACCAGTTGTCGAGTGAATCATCGAGGGTGGGAACAGTCTCGATCTCCAGAGATACCCAGGCAGCAGTTCCTTCCACCCAGCCCGATACCTCCGGTTCACCACCGGCTACCCGGAACACCAGTTCCACGACAGCACCGTTCTGAACGGCGGTGTGAGCATCGCCAGTGAGATCAAATCGCATCTGCGCGACCGTATCGCTTCCGAAGCTGTCCGGCATGGAGGCCTGCACCACTTCGTTGACCATCGACTGCGGATCGAGTTGAAGTCGCGGCAGGGAATCGTCGGGATCGAAATCGGGATTGCCCAGACCGCAGGCAGCGATCAGTCCCGTCAGGATAACCGCGACCGGGAACGCAGCTGAATGCCGGGACCATTCCTTCATGGGCATGACCCGATCGTGGAACTCTCCCGGGCAGGTTTCCCCGCCCGGGAGAGGCCGGGCATCGCGCTGATATGCTTCAGTTCCCGCCCGAAAGTGCCGGATCGGGATGGATGATGATGATGGTCGTCGACACCGCCTCACCGCAGGTCGCCGTCAGGCGGTAGCTGCCGACTCCGAGGGCCCTCATCTGCTGGCCTCCCCCGCCAGCCTGACGCTGGAAGCCGCCACCACCCCCGCCGCGACCGAAGGAGGGGCGGACGGGGATGTCGACCATCTGGAATCCCGCTTCACCGCTTCCCTCGACCCGACGCATCTCGGTGCCGTCGATCGACTCGATGACGATCTCCACTTTCTCGGCCGGGGTTCCGACCCAGTAACCGACCCTGAACTGGTCGGTCGGATTGGAGCCGGCGAACACCTTGTCCCCGCGGCTCACCTGCTCGAACCGGGAGCTGTATGTGAAGGCGTCCCTGATCTCGAAGAGAGCGAACTCCTCCTCTTTCACACCGGCGGTGAGACCCTGGATCGGGGAGATGTCATCCATGATCCAGATGCCCATGCCGTGGGTGGCGATGATGAGGTCGTGCTCCCGAGGATGGACCGTGAGATCGTGCACGGGAACGATCGGCAGGTTGTTGCTGAACGGTTCCCAGCTCTCACCGTGGTCGAGGGAGATATGGATACCCCGTTCGGTTCCGATCCAGACCAGTTCGGGATTCACCGGATCCTCGGTGACCACGTACACCGGATCGGTGCTCGGCAGGCCGCCGCCCAGTTTCTCCCATGTCTGTCCGAAGTCTTCGGTGCGGTAGACATAGGTGGAGAAATCCCCGTTCCGGTGACCGTCGAAGGTCACGTAGCAGCGACCGGCCTCGAATGCGCTCGGCCGCACCCGGCTCACCCAGGTGTTGTCCGGCACGCCCTGGAAGTTGTCGGTGACCTCGGTCCAGGTGACGCCCCCGTCCCGGGTGACGTGGACCAGCCCGTCGTCGGTACCGACCCAGAGCAGACCGGGGATGAGCGGTGATTCACCGATCGTGATGATGGTGCAGTGATTCTCCGCGCCGGACTGCATGTCCCCCCGGTTCCGGGCATTGATCTTGGTGGTGTCGGCGGTCGTGAGGTCGGGACTGATCACCGACCAGGTGTCCCCCCGGTTTACGCTCTTGAAGAGGACGTTCGCGGCGAAGAAGACGGTCCGCGGGTTATGCGGGGAGAGCACGATCGGCGAACTCCAGTTGAAGCGGTACGATGTACCCGGTTCCGGGGCGGGGGAGATGTTGCTCGATCCCATGCCGCCGCGCTGCATGAACTGCTGCTGCTCGGGGCTGATGTTCGCCGGCCGGGCTCTCGGAGCTCTCGGCTGGATCGACCGTGACTGCATGGTTGTCAGGTTGATTCGGGATACTCTCCCCTGCTGGCTTTCGCCGTAGAGGATGATGTCGGGATCTTCCGGATCGACCTGGGCGTGGAACCCGTCACCGCCCATGTAGAACATCCAGTCGCGGTTCAGAATGGTGTTCCCCTTCACCGAACGACTCGGGCCGCCCCAGGTGCCGTTATCCTGCAGGCCGCCGTAGACGCTGTACGGCCGGGCCATGTCGAAGCCGACGGCGTAGAACTGGCCCAGCAGGAGGTTGTCGCAGAAGTCCCACGTCGCCCCCTGGTCCCAGGAGATGGAGACCCCGCCATCGGAGCCGACCACCAGGTGATCGGGGTTGGTGGGGTCGATCCACATGGCGTGGAAGTCGACGTGGTGGTTGCCGGTGATGTTCGTGACACCGCGGGTCTCGCTCCGGTCGGCCGGCCGCTCGTAGTTGTCGACCCACTTCAGGGCCTCCTCCACGTCCACCCTCATGGCCTGGGTCTCGATCAGGTAGATCGGAGCTGGCAGTAGTAAAAGGGACGACTGTTCGTCCGGTCGACCCGGTCCCAGCTTTCACCGCCGTCGCGGCTCATGTAGGTACCGCTCAGATTGGGCGTGCCGCCGCCCCGGCCGCCGGGACGACGCTGCTGCGCCCCCGCCCCCGCCCCCGCCTCCGGCTGCGGGACGTCGGGATCATCGGCGAAATTCTCGATCCGGGCGTAGATGAGATCGGGATCACCGGGGAAGATCTCCAGGCTGCTCTTGCCGTTCCGGTCCGAAGGCGGCAGACCGTTATTCTCGACCCGGGTCCAGGTATCGCCGGCGTCGATCGACTTCCAGATACCGTTGTTGGGGCCGCCCCCGCTCAGGAAGACCCAGGCTTTTCGCTCCCGCTCCCACGAGGTGGCCCAGACCACGTCGTGATTCTCGGGGTCGATGACCACGTCGTAGAAACCGGTCCCGTCGTTGAAGCCCTTCAGTTTGCGCCAGTGGGCGCCGCCGTCCTCCGACTTGAAGAGACCCCGTTCCCCACTGTTCCGGTCCCACAGGTTGCCGAGCGCGGCCACATAGACCACCATCGGATCGCGCGGATCGACGACGATCCGGCCGATGTGATAGGTGTATTCCAGCCCCACCTGCTTCCAGGTCTCACCGGCATCGGTCGAGAGGTAGATGCCATCGCCCCAGCTGATCGAGTTCCGGGAATGCGGCTCACCCATCCCGACATAGATGATGTTCGGATTCGACGGCGCGATGGCGATATCGCCGACCGCGGCTGTCCGGCCGCCCTGGAAGATCTGCTCCCAGGTCACACCGTTGTTGATCGTCTTCCACAACCCGCCGGCCGCCGCGCCGACGTAGATCGTGGAGGCCTCGCCACCCGGCGGAATCGCGACATCGGTGACGCGACCCGACATGTTGGCCGGGCCTACCTGGCGCCAGTTGAAACCGCTCAATGGTCCCTCATCCGCCTCCTGGGCCGACGTGACGCCCTGGAACGCCAGCGCCATGACCGGGATCAGCAGGAAGACCGTCATCAGTCGCAATGATCTCTTCACCTTCATCACCTTATAGTCCTGTTCGGGTTTCACCGCCCGGCCCGGGTGACCCTGAGCCCGCTCCGCTCCGACCGGTTGAGTGCAATCATGCCTATCTTATATGCATTCGACACCGAATCCACCTTCATCCTCGCATGAGGACCCTTCTCCGTGATCTCCTGCCTCCTCTCCTGCCCCCTCTGTGTCATTGACCCTTCGCGGACCGACTGGTAGTTTCACTCCATGCCAGCCCGGTCGACTCTCTTCCTGGTGGACGGCACTGCGCTCGCCTACCGGGGCTACTTCGCGTTCATCAAGAATCCCCTCATCAACTCGAAGGGCGAGAACACGAGTGCCCCCTACGCCTTCACGACCTCACTGCTGAAGCTGATCCGGCAATACGAGCCCACCCACCTGGCGGTCATCTTCGACGCGCCGGGCAGGACCTTCCGGCATGACCGGTACGAGGAATACAAGGCCACCCGGGAGAAAATGCCGGAGGATCTCGCCCGGAGTCTGCCGCGGGTCCACCAGATCGTGGAATCGATGTCGATCCCGCGCCTGGAGATACAGGGCTATGAGGCGGATGATGTCATGGGAACCCTGGCGAAGCGTGGAGAGGATGAAGGACTCGATGTCTATCTGGTCACCAGTGACAAGGATTTCATGCAGTGTCTCACCGACCGGGTTCACATGCTGCGACCCGGTCGGCGCGGAGATGACTACGCCCCCTTCACCGCGGCGGATGTAAGGGAGCGTTACGGCGTCGAACCGGTCCGGACGATCGACATCCTCGGCCTGATGGGCGACACCTCCGACAACGTTCCCGGTGTTCCCCAGGTAGGTGAGAAGACCGCCCAGAAACTGGTCGCGGAGTACGGATCGGTGGAAGAGGTCCTCGACCATGCCGGGGAGATACCGCAGAAGCGGGTACGGGAGAACCTGGTTGAATACGCTGATCAGGCGCTCATGAGCAAAGAGCTCGTGACCATCGATACCAATGTCCCCCTCGAGCTGAAGATCACCGATTTCACCTTCCCCGGTTTCGATTACCCGGCCATGGCCAGACTGTTCGGTGAACTCGAATTCACCGGCCTGCTGGAGGGCCTCCTCCAGGAGAGTGATGAACCGGCTCCCGATACCGAGGAGCGGGATTACCGCCTGGTGGATTCCCTCGAACTGCTCGACCAGGTCCTCGCGGATTGTCGCGGAGCGGAGATCGTGGCAGTTGATACCGAGACCACCGGTCTCAATCCGCTGACGGCCCGGCTGGTGGGGGTAAGCCTGGCGGTTGTCACGGGGCAGGGCTGGTACCTGCCGCTGCGTCACGATGAGCCGGGCAACCTGCCGGAGGAAGAGGCCCTGAGTCGCCTGAAGGACTTCCTGGAGGACGGGGCGGTTCCCAAAGTCGGGCACAACATCAAGTACGACGCACTGGTTCTCCGGAACGAGGGGATCTTCCTGCAGGGCATCGTTCTCGACACCATGGTGGCTTCCTACCTGCTGAATCCCTCGAGACGCCAGCACGGCCTCGATGCCCTGGCCCTGGAATATCTCTCCCGTCAGACGATCCCGATCACGAGCCTCATCGGGAAAGGCAAGAAACAGATATCGTTCGCCGGAGTGGGCATTTCCGAAGCGTGCGAATACGCCTGCGAGGATGTTGATGTGACCCTGGGGCTGATGGAGGAGATGGCTCCACAGCTTGACGCCCTGGAACTGCGGCCGCTGCTCGATGAGACGGAAATGCCGCTCGTCCCCGTTCTGGTCGAGATGGAAGCCAGGGGGGTTCTGATCGATCCCGAACTCCTCGATGATATGAGGGAGGAGTTCCAGGCGGAACTCGACCAGCTGACAGCCGAGATCTACGTCTATGCCGGAGAGGAATTCAACCTCAACTCACCGCAGCAGCTCCAGGAGATACTCTTTGAGAAGATGGAACTGCCGCGCGGGAAGAAAACCAAGACCGGCTACTCGACCGATTCAGAGGTGCTCGAGGGCCTGATACCTGAACATCCGATAGCCCGCAAGATCCTCGATTATCGCGCCCTCGGAAAACTGGTCTCGACCTATATCGAGGCGCTGCCGAGACTGGTGAATCCCGGCACCGGCAGGATCCATACCTCCTTCAATCAGACCATCGCCGCGACCGGCCGGCTCTCCTCGTCGGAACCGAATCTGCAGAACATCCCGATCCGGTCGAAGGAGGGGCGGAGGATCAGGCGGGCCTTCATCGCCCCCGAGGGACGGGTCCTTCTCTCGGCGGATTACAGCCAGATCGAGTTGAGGATCATGGCTCATCTGTCGGGCGACGAGCGACTGATCGATGCCTTCCGGAAAGGGGAGGACATCCACACGTCGACGGCGGCGGCGATGCTCAACCTCCCCGTCGAGGAGGTCACCGATGACGAGCGCCGCCAGGCCAAGACCGTCAATTTCGGTGTCATGTACGGAATGGGCAGCGTCAGTCTCGGCAAGCAGCTGGCCATCCCGTCGGCTGAGGCGAAAGAGTTCATCGAGCATTACTTCGAACGTTTCAGCGGGATCGCCCGCTACATCGAAGAGACCTACGTGACCACCCTGCTGAACCGCCGGCGATATATGCCGGAACTTGAATCCTCCGCCCCCCAGATCAGGGCCTTTGCCGAGCGCACCGCGGTGAACATGCCCATCCAGGGATCCGCCGCCGACCTGATCAAGAAGGCCATGATCGACATACAGGAGTGGCTCTGGCAGGAGACGATACCGGCGGATATGCTCATACAGGTCCATGACGAACTGGTCTTCGAGGTGGACGAGGACTCGAAGAGGTACGTGAAGAGGTCGTGACGAGGATGGAAGGCGCGCTGGAACTTATCGTCCCCATCCTGGTCGATGCCCGTTGGGGGAAGACATGGGCAGATGCCCACTAGTGTCATGATACGGCGCCGCTCGAATGCGACGGTTGTCACTTGACATGACACCAGGAACCGCGGTCGAGCTTGATCACCCGGTCCGCAAGGTGGAGAGAACCTGATGCTGCTGCTGTTCGATACTTCCACGACCACCTCGGTGGTCGCGCTGGCCCGCCCGGAAGGGGAGCCGCTCCTCGGCATATGT
>JALGWK010000139.1 GCA_025774205.1 bacterium | reverse complement strand
GCGGTGAACATCGATGGCCTGACGTTCGCCGAGGGCCCGATCGGTGAACCGCTGACCCTTCATCTGGATTGATAATGCCCTATCACGCAACAACCGTCGCATTCGAGTGGCGCCGTATCCCGACCGGCTGCGTTGCGCCTTCTCACCATAGCCACCGCTATGCCTCGTCGCCGCGCCTTGCCGGCCAGTTCCGGCGTCACTCTCGGTGCGGACGTTCGTCACGCGACAGGACACTACGGCCGACAACATGACACTCGATAATCCCTCCAGACCGGTCGAAGAATGGATCATTCCCGCCGTACGGGAAGCCCTCGTCAGCGAGATCGTTGCCGCCGGAGGGAGTGAGGTCTTCTTCATCGGCCGCCTCTCGCCCGACGGGATGGTGGCAGAGGCGGAGGTGGCGGCCCGGGGTGATGATGGAGCGGTGCCGGTGGTGGCCCAGGCGGCCCGGCCCGGTGATCTGGTGATCCATAATCATCCCTCGGGGATCGTGAAGGCCTCCGGCCCCGATCTGGAGGTCGCTTCCATCCTCGGTCGGGACGGGATCGGATTCGCCATCATCGACAACGCCTGCCGGGATATCTACGTGGTGGTCGAGCCGCAACCGGCCCGGGAGACCGAACCACTCGATCTGGACGAGGTGGCAGATTTCTTCGCTCCGGATGGGCCGCTCTCCGCTGCCCTGGAGGGGTACGAGCCCCGCGCCTCCCAGGTCGAGATGGCGCTGGCCGCGGCGGGCACCTTCAACGATGGCCGGGTGGTGGTCGTGGAGGCGGGCACGGGGGTCGGCAAGAGCCTCGCCTACCTGGTTCCGGCGATCCTCTGGGCCACCAGGAACCACCGGCGGGTGGTTGTCTCCACGAACACGATCAATCTCCAGGAACAGCTGATCGGATCGGACCTTCCCGTGCTTGAGCGCGCGGGACTCGAGTTCACCGCGGTCCTCGTCAAAGGGCGGCGGAACTACGCCTGTCTCAGGAAAGCCGATGAAGTGCGGGGAGATCCCGATCTCTTCGCCGACCTGGATGAGGAGGTGCCGGAACTGCGCCGACTGGCCGCCTGGGCGTTCTCGAGCGGTGACGGCAGCCTCGCCGATCTGCGCCCGCCGCCCGCCCCCGGCTTGTGGGAACAGCTCGCGACCGAGGCCGATGACTGCACCCGCGCCCGCTGCCCCTTCTTCAATGACTGTCATTTCTACCGGGCCAGGAAGCGGGCCGCCGGGGCGGACATCCTGGTCGTGAACCACCATCTCCTCTTCACCGATCTCGCCCTGCGGGAGGCGATGGGAGGGACGGCTTCAACGGCGGTTCTGCCGGCCTATTCGCATCTGGTCATCGACGAGGCCCAGCACGTGGAGGAGGTCGCCACCAGCCACTTCGGAACCGTGATCAACAGTGTGGGTCTGCAGCGGCAACTGGGGCGCCTGCAGCATCGGCGCCGGTCAACGAAGGGGCTCCTGCCGCTGCTGCTGAGGAACCTGCTGCCGCTGGCCGAAGGTGATCCCCGGGTCGATCGGGTCCTCGAACGGCTGGAGACAGAAGTCCGACCGGCGCTCGTAACCGCGGCCGAGGCGATCCCGGCGCACTTCGAATCGCTCTCCCGGGCGGCCCGGACACTGATGGCCGGGAGCGGGGAGGAGAACCGGCTCCGGGTGACCGAGGAGGTAGAGGAGAGCCCGGCCTGGCGTGATGACGCCAGCGTTTCCTGCGCCGCTCTCAGGACCGAACTCACCCGCTTCACGACCTCGCTGGGACGGCTCCTCCGTGACCTGGGCACGATCCGTGACGAGTACGTAAAGGAGGTCGAGTCCCCCGTCATCGACATCTCGGCGATCACCAACCGGCTGAACGCGGCCGCCGCTGCCCTGGCGCGTTTCATCGATCCCGGGAGACGGTGCGCTGGCTCGAGAGCCGAACCACGCGGAAGGGCGGCTCGAGGCTCACGCTGTCCACCGCGCCGATCGAGGTCGGCCCGCGGCTGGCGCGGTCGGCTTTCGAAGCGGTGGAGGGAGTCCTCCTCACCTCCGCCACCCTCTCGGCAGGAGGGACCTTCGACTACATCTCGTCCCGTCTCGGACTCGAACTGCTGGAGGGAGGGCGGCTGGTAGCCGATTCGCTGCCGAGCCCGTTCGACCATGCCGGGCAGGTGACCTTCCTCATTCCGGATGACATGCCCGATCCGACCGAGGCAGCGCACCGGTCGGCGGTGGTCGATCTGCTCGGGCCGGTGATCACCGCCGCCGGCGGACGATCCCTCGTCCTGATGACCTCCTACGGTATGCTGCAGGCAGTGCACGGTGAACTCGAGGGGCTGCGCGCCGGAGCCGGGGAAGCGCTCCTGGCGACCGATTCCTTCTGGGAGGGAATCGACGTCCGGGGTGAAGCCCTGAGCCTGCTGGCGCTCACCAGGCTCCCCTTCCGGGTACCCTCCGAACCGGTCCTCCAGGCCCGCGCCGAGAAACTGGAGCGGGAGGGAGGGAACGCCTTCACCGGGCTGCTGCTGCCGATGGCCATATTGAAATTCAAGCAGGGGATGGGGCGGCTCATCCGGCATCGTGAGGATCGGGGGATCGCGATCGTACTCGACCCACGGATCCTCACCCGCCGGTACGGGCGTCTCTTTCTCGACTCCCTCGGCTGGGGCGAACCGGTGATCGTACCTGCCAGCGAGGTGCCCGCGATCGTGGAGGCATGGTTCAGGGAACGGGAGATGGATTCATGACCGCGTTCGGGCAGGAGTGGCCGGAGCCCGCCCGCCGGGCGATCACGGGATTGCAGGAACTGGTCGGCGCCGATGAGGGCGGTCGGGCGCGGATCGCTCTTGCCCCCGGCCGGGTGAATCTGCTCGGCGGTCACACCGACTACAACGATGGTTACGTCCTGCCGGTCGCGGTGGATCGCCGGGTGACGTGCGCCTTCGCCGAACGGGCAGAGGGGATGCTCGAGTTCGTCAGCCTCGATTTCGACGACCGATTCATCATCGATCCCCGTGATCTCCCCCGGTACCGGGAAGACGACGGAGCCTTCGAGAGACTCGCCGGGGGCAGGGAAAACCGCTGGCGGCGATATGCGGCCGGCGTCGCGCTCGAGATGTCAGCCGCCGGCCTGCCGGTCCCGGCAGGCCTCGGAGTGATAGCTGGTGACGTGCCGCTCGGTTCGGGGCTCTCTTCCTCGGCGGCCCTCGAGGCGGCGGTCTACCTGGCCCTCAGCAATGACCGGGCCACACCGGAGGCGGCCCTGCTCTGTCAGCGCGCCGAGAACCGCTGGGCCGGCGTCCCCTGCGGTATCATGGACCAGTTCGCGAGTTTCATGGCCGAGGAAGGCCGGGCACTCTTCCTCGATTGCCGCGACCTCTCCTGGCACAATATCGATCTACCGGCCGGGACGGCCGTGACGGTGGTCGATTCGGGTGTACGCAGGGAGCTTGCCGCGAGCGAATACGTGAAACGACGGCAGGAAATCGAGACCGCCCTGACTATCTTGCGGAAGGTCGCCGGACCGCTTCCGGCGTTGCGTGATCTGACTCCGGAAGTGTTCGCGGAGGTGGATGACCTCCTCCCCGAACCGCTCCGCTCGCGGGTCGATCACGTAGTCGGCGCCATTGCCCGGGTGAAGGAAGGGGTTACGAGCCTCGCCCTGGGCGACACGGTCAGGTTCGGAGAGTTGATGGTCGAATGCCACCAATCGCTCGCGTGCCTCTACGAGGTCAGCATACCGGAACTCGACCGCATCGTTGAGCTGGCGCTTACCGTGGAAGGGGTTTTCGGCGCCAGGCTCACCGGCGCCGGCTTCGGAGGCTGCTCGGTCGTCTTCCATGATAATGAGTGCGCTGAAGCGCTCCGGCAGACGGTCACAGACGGATTCGAGAAAAACTTCGGCCGCCGGCCGCCGATCCATCATCTCCGTTCCGCCGGAGGCGCCGGAGTCTGGTCGGTCGAAAGATAGGGGACTGCGTCATGCGGGAACACTGCATCGGAGTCGATACCGGGGGGACCTTCACCGACCTCGTGGCGCTCACTCCCGCCGGACTGGTGCATCACAAACTGAGCAGCACCCCCGCGGGACCGTACCGGGCCGTACTCGACGGCATCGCGGAGACGCTTGGCGAAGGTACCCTGCAGCGAGGTGACAGGATCGCCCACGGGACCACCGTGGCAACCAACGCCATCCTGACCGGCAACGTGGCCCGAGCTCTCCTGGTGACCACCCTGGGATTCGAAGACGTCCTGGAGATCGCCCGCCAGGACCGGCCGGCCCTGTACGATCTCGAGGTCGAGCGGCCCGCTCCGCTCATCCCCGGTGAACGACGGCTGGGAATCGCCGAGCGGATCGGTCCCGAGGGCCAGGCGGAACTGGCCCTCACCCCCGGCAGTGAGGCCCTGGCCGACCTGATTGATCAGATCGACTCCCTCGACCCGCCGCCGGAAGCGATCGCGATCTCACTCCTCCACGCCTATGCCAACGCGACCCATGAACAGATCGTGGCCGAGGCGCTGGCCGAACGATTCCCCGGGATCCCGATCACCCGTTCATCGGAACTGATACCCCTCTTCCGCGAGTATGAACGTTCCTCTACCGTCGCCGTAAACGCGAGTGTCCAGCCGATCATGAGTCGCTACCTGGGAGCGCTGCGGGCGGGGCTGGGGGCGGCCGACCTCGTCATCACCACCTCCAGCGGCGGCAGCCTCTCGGCCGAACGTGCCGCCCGGGAACCGGTTCACACCCTGCTGTCGGGGCCCGCGGCAGGAGTCGCCGGAGCGCTCGCGGTCGCCCGTCGGGCGGGCTTCCCGAATATCCTCACCTTCGACATGGGCGGCACGAGCACCGACGTGGCTCTCTGCGACGGCGCCATTCACCAGACCAGCGAAGGGGGGCTGGAAGGCTATCCTCTTCTCGTCGAACAGATCGACATGCATACCGTTGGCGCCGGTGGCGGGAGTCTGGCGCGGATCGACCGCGGCGGCGCTCTCAACGTCGGACCACAGAGCGCCGGGGCCGATCCCGGACCACTCGCTTACGGCCGGAGGTCACCCGGCCCGGCCGGAGAAGGCGTCACGGTCACCGATGCCAACCTCGTGCTCGGACGACTGCCTGCTGCCGGGCTCCTCGGGGGGACCATGGAGCTCGACTCAGCCGCTTCGCTCGAGGGGCTGCGGGCTCTGGCTGCTGCGGCAGCCGCCGTTTCGGGGGCGCAAACACACACGCCGGAAGAGATCGCTGAAGGCGTGATACAGGTCGCGGTCACCACCATGGCGGCGGCGCTGCGCAAGATCAGTGTTGAGCGGGGGAAGGACCCCCGGGAATATGTCCTCGTTGCCTTCGGGGGGGCGGGGGCCATGCACGCGGCGGCGCTGGGAGCCGAGATAGGTGTCGATCGGGTACTCGTCCCGCGTGAGCCGGGTCTCCTGTCGGCGGTCGGCACCCTGGTGGCCGGTCTGCGGGTCGATCGGGCACAGACGGTGCTGGGGTCGGACGCGGTCGGTGACGCCGCGACCCTGGCAACGGTCTGGCGCCGGCTCGAAGAGGAGGCGCTGGCGGGACTGGAGGAAGCCGGGGTGGCCCGGGAGGAATGCGAATTGCGTCGTCGGGTCGACCTGAGGTACCGCGGACAGTCGTTCGAACTGACGGTGGACGTGCCCGTGAGCGGGGAGGCGGCGCCGGAAGAGGATTGGAAGGCAACGCGAGACCGTTTCGCCGCGGCCCACCTCGAGAGGTACGGCTATGACCGCCCGGGAATCGTGGTGGAACTGGTCTCCCTGAGAGTGGAGGGGCACGGCCCGGGCGCGGCCGATCTCGATGAACTCCTGCCCGGAATCGATGACGGGGGAGAGGGTGAACAGGGATTCGATCCCGGATCCTTCCCGACCCGGGCCATGATCTGGGACGGTACGGGCCACGAGGCGCCGCAGATCCCGCGGGAGCGGCTCTTACCCGGTCAGGTCGTGACCGGTCCGCTCCTGATCCAGGAATTCTCGGCGACCACGGTCGTGCCGCCCGGCGCCGGGGTCGAGGTCGGCTCCTGGGGCGACCTGCTGATCACCCTCGACCATCAAGGATAATCAGACGAGTGTCATGTCATGCGACAGTTGTTGAGTGACAGGGCACCAGGAAGGAATGATCCGTGGCTGATGACAACCTGAAGAGAGGCCTGTCCACCCGCGCAGTCCACGCCGGTGAAGAGATAGATCCCACCACCGGAGCTGTCTCGGTGCCGATCTACCAGACCGCGCCCTTCGGATTCCCGACCGCCCAGGCGCTGGAAGACGCCTTCCTGAGGCCGAAGGGAGAATACATCTACTCCCGGATGGGAAATCCGACCGTGCGTGCGCTCGAGGAGAAAGTGACCGCTCTCGAGGGAGGCGGGAACTCTCTCGCGGCCGCTTCGGGGATGGCCGCGATCTCGACGGTGATGTTCACCCTCCTCCGGCCCGGGGCCCGGCTGGTCGCGTACCGCGATCTCTATGGCGGCTCCTCCGGATTCTTCAGTCGGATACTCGAACCGTGGGGAGTGGAAGTCATCTGGGTGGAGGTGGGTTCCGAGCAGGGTGACGGAGCGGTTCTGCGTGAAGCCCTGGGAGAGGGTGCCGACCTGCTCTACCTGGAGTCACCCACCAATCCCACCCTGAAGGTGGTCGACATCGCGAGGGCGGTCGGATTCGCGCGCGAATCGGGAGCGAAGGTTGTGGTGGACAGCACCTTCGCGACGCCGATCCTGCAGCGCCCGCTCGAGCTGGGCGCCGACATCGCGGTCCACAGCCTGACCAAATACCTCGGTGGTCACGGTGACACCACGGGGGGCGTCATTACCGGTTCGACCGACCTGATCGCGGAGATCCGTACCCGCCTGATCGACCTCGGCGGGATCATGGACCCGATGGCAGCCTTCCTCCTGCTGAGGGGGATGAAGACCCTCAAGGTGCGGGTGGAGCGGGCCTGCGAGAACGCGCTTGAGATCGCCCGCTTCCTCGAAGCGCGTCCCGATGTGCGGCGGGTCAACTACCCCGGACTGGAGTCGAGTCCGTTCCATGAGACCGCTGGAGGGCAGATGGCGGCGTTCGGGGGGATGCTCTCCTTCGAAGTGGACGGCGACCTCGCCGCCGCTCACCGGGTCGTTGACTCCCTCAAACTGATCAAAATCGTGCCGAGCCTCGGCAGTGTCGAGACCACCCTGCTGTTGCCTGCGGTCTCCTCACACTACAAGTTTAGCAGGGAGGAACGTGAAGCGATGGGTGTTCCCGACGGGCTGATCAGGCTTTCGGTCGGGATCGAAGAGATCGAAGACATCCTGGCTGACCTGGAGACCGGTCTGGCGGCGCTTTGAGATGCCCCGGTCCGGACGGGTGAGAGGGATCACAACAGGACAGAATCAGCATGCACGCCAAGCGTAAATCGAGTCCACCGCGGAAAGCGGCTGAAGAGAAACTGCAGGGCGGCGGCAGCGGCGCCACTGCCCTGGTACCCGAAGCGGGATTCATGAAGCGGAAGGTCCTCAGTCAGGGGCTGGAGGTCTCCCTGGGCGGGGCGACCGCCCTGAGCCTCATCCAGCTGGCCCGCCTCGGCGTTGGAGCCGCCTGGATGGGGATCCTCGGCGACGATGAAGAGGGTTCGCGCATCCTCAGCGATTTCGAGAACGATAATGTTCAGACCCACTGCATCGAGCGGTGGGAGGACCAGCGTTCGCCCTTCTCGTGGGTATCGGTCGCTCCGAACGGCGAGCGGAGCATCATCATCTTCCCCAACGTCCTGAACTACCTGACCCCGGAGAAGGTCGACGCCGCGATGGTGGGCTGCATCGATGGTTCGCTCCACTTCCACACCGACGTCGCCACAGTTCCACTCCGGACGACCCTGCAGGCGGTCGAGGTGGCCAGCGCCGCTGACTGCTTGATCTTCACCGACCTCGACACCGACCCGGTCTACCTCCTGGAGGAGGCCGGTATCGGACATCAGAAGGAACTCGAGGCCATCCTGCAGAAAACTGATGTCCTGAAATCGTGTCTGACCGCGGCGATGAAGCTGACCGGCGAGGAGGATCCCCGGCTCTCCTGTCGCGCTCTTCACAAGACCTACGGTTCCCGCTACACGGTCGTGACGGCCGGCAAAGAGGGCAGCTACCTGGCTTACAACGGTGAGGAGTACGAGATCCAGGCCCTGGGCGCCTCGGCGGTCGATCCGACCGGCGCGGGGGGAGCCTACTTCGGCGGCCTCTCCTACGCGCTCCTCAGGGGGATCAACGGCGAGGAGGCCGGTTACTTCGCCTCCGCCTGCGCCGGCTTTGCCTGCTCCCACATGGGGGCCCTTGCCCTCGGGACACTCACGGATATCAACGCCGTTCTGGCCGGCGAGGATCCCGCGGCGGAGGATGACAACAGCCAGGACGGATAGAGACGGACACACTGAATGGACCCCATTCTCCTTGAAGTCTACAAGCACCGTTTCGCGGGAGTCGCGGAAGAGATGGGAGCCGTTCTCCAGCGTACTGCTTCATCCCCCAATATCAAGGAACGCCGGGATTACTCCTGCGCGGTGTTCGACCGGGAGGGCCGGGTCGTCGCCCAGGGTGATCACCTGCCGGTCCACCTCGGCAGCATGCCCCTCTCGGTGGCGGCCGCGCTCGCGGATGGCCACCTCGAGCCGGGGGAGGTCGTCCTTCTGAACGACCCCTTCGCCGGCGGCACCCATCTGCCCGACCTCACCATGGTGGCGCCGGTGTACGCAGAACGTCGTCCCCTCTTCTATGTTGCTTCGCGGGCTCACCACGCTGATGTGGGCGGGATGGCGCCCGGTTCGATGGCCCTGGCCGTCGATATCTACCAGGAGGGACTCCGCATCCCGCCGGTACGTCTCCGGCGGAAGGGTGAACAGGAACCCGATCCCGACCTCACGGCGCTGATAATGGCCAACGTGCGCACCCCTGGAGAGCGGGAAGGGGATCTGCGGGCGCAGATGGCCTCGCTCGATGTCGGAGCGCGACGCCTCCTGGAACTGATGGATGAGCGCGGCCTGGAGGAACCGGTTGCCTACGCGGACCATCTCATCGGATACGCCGAACGGATGACCCGGGCGCTGATCGGGGAACTGCCCGACGGGATGTACACTTTCGAAGACCGGCTCGATAACGATGGCCTGAGCGAGGAGCCGATCCCGATCAGGGTAAACATCACAATCGACGGGGAGGAAGCCACGGTCGATTTCTCGGAGAGTGCCACCCAATGTACCGGACCGGTGAACGCGGTCTACGCCATTACGCTGTCGGCCACGGTGTACGCCTTCCGCTGCCTGCTCGATCCGGCCGTACCGCCCAATCACGGCTCCTTCGCGCCGATCCGCCTCATCGCTCCCGAGGGGACGGTCGTGAATGCCCGTCACCCGGCGGCGGTGGCGGCGGGCAACGTCGAAACGAGCCAGCGCCTGGTGGACGTCATCCTGGGGGCGCTGGCCGGCGCCGTTCCCGATCGGGTCCCGGCCGCGAGCCAGGGCACGATGAACAACCTGACCATCGGGGGGATCGATCCCCGGACCGGAGAATCGTTCGCCTACTACGAGACAACCGGGGGCGGTATGGGAGGGCGCCCGGGGAGCCGGGGTCCTGCGGCGGTCCACTGCCACATGACCAACACGAGAAATACCCCGATCGAGGCGCTCGAGCACGCCTACCCTTTCCGGGTGACCGGCTACCGGATACGGAGCGGGTCAGGGGGAGCTGGTCTTCATCCCGGCGGCGACGGGATCCATCGGGAGATCGTCCTGGGGGCTCCGGCCACGGTGAGCCTGCTGAGCGAGCGGCGCACCATCGGTCCCTGGGGACTCGAGGGGGGAGCGGCCGGAGAGCAGGGCCGTAACACCAGGCTCGATGCAGATGGAAAGGAGAGTCCGCTCCCCGGCAAGGGCACCTGGCAGATGGAGCGGGGCGAGGGGATCCGACTGGAAACCCCGGGCGGGGGCGGCTGGGGAGCCCTTCCCCGGGAGGGAACCAAAGAAGCGGAAGATGAAGTATAATCGCGCGGGAGGGAGCGTGACCTGATGATGAGGAGCCGGCGATAGTGGACGCTTTCCTGGTGCTGGAGGACGGCCGGGTATTCCCCGGGAAATCATTCGGGGCGGAGTCTGAATCGTCCGGCGAGGTGGTCTTCAACACCGCCATGACGGGTTATCAGGAGATCCTGACCGATCCCTCCTACTCCGGCCAGATCGTGGTCATGACCTTTCCCCTCATCGGCAACTACGGCGTCACGCCGGAGGATAATGAATCGAGAGGGGTCTGGCCGGAAGGGTTCGTGGTGCGGGAATACTCCGACCTCTTCAGCAACTGGCGGGGACGTCAGGACCTGGCCCTCTACCTGCGCGAGTACGGTGTCAGCGGGATAACCGGCGTGGATACCCGGGCGCTGACACGCCACATCCGCTCGGTCGGCGCGATGCGCGGGATCGTCTCCACCTCCACTGATACCGATATGCTCATCGAGCGGGTCCGCTCCTCACCCGAGATGGAGGGGCGCGACCTGGTCCACGAGGTGACGATCCCGGAACGGTACGGGTGGAAGCATCCCTCACCGGCCCCCTTCGGGATCCCGGAGGAACAGACTCCCCCGGTCGAGGTTCCGGAGGATGAACCACCCCTGCCGGCAGGCTTGCTGCGGGTGGCCGTGATGGACTACGGGGTGAAGCAGAACATCCTCCGCCGACTGGTCGACGTCGGCGGCGAGGTCACAGTCTTTCCGGCCGACACTCCCGCCGACGAGGTGATCGCCATCGATCCCCACGGGGTGGTCTTCTCCAACGGTCCCGGTGATCCGGCGGCGCTCCCCGGCATCGTGGAGCAGGCCGGCGTCCTCGCCCGGTGCGTTCCCTCCTTCGGAATCTGTCTCGGACATCAGATCCTCGGCCAGGTGTTCGGCTACCGGACCTTCAAGCTGAAGTTCGGTCACCACGGAGCCAACCATCCCGTGCGGCGGCTCGAAACGGGCCGGGTCGAGATCACCAGCCAGAACCACGGCTTCGCGGTCGATCTCGACAGCGGGGGGAGCGGGCTCCTGGAGACCCACATCAATCTGAACGACGGCACCAACGAGGGTTTCCGGCACACCGAGTACCCGGTCTTCGCGGTGCAGTACCACCCGGAGGCCTCTCCAGGACCGAGGGACGCCGCCTACCTCTTCAGGGAGTTCGTCCGCGCCATGGGCGAACATCGTGATCGACAGCATCCCGACTGCGCCGGCGACGGGGAGGTGACCGATGCCCCGGCGTGACGATCTGAAGAAGATCCTGGTGATCGGTTCCGGACCGATCGTGATCGGGCAGGCGTGTGAATTCGACTACTCGGGCACCCAGGCCTGCAAGGCCCTCATTGAGGAGGGTTACGAGGTGGTGCTGGTGAGGCCACCATCATGACCGATCCGGAGATCGCGACCCGGACCTACGTCGAACCGCTCACTCCCGAAGTCATCAGGATGATCATCGAGCGGGAGCGGCCCGATGCCATTCTGCCGACGGTCGGCGGGCAGACCGGACTCAATCTCTCCCTCGCTCTCGCCGAGGAGGGGGTGCTCGAGGAGTACGGCATCGAGATGATCGGCGCCAAGCCTGACGCCATCGCAATGGCCGAGGACAGGGACCTCTTCAAGGAAGCCATGAAACGGGCCGGCCTCGAGTGCCCCCACAGCGCCTACGTGCACACGGTGGAGGAATGTGTCGATTTCGTCGTGGAGATCGGCTACCCGGTGATCATCCGGCCCTCCTTCACCCTGGGCGGTTCAGGGGCAGGTATTGCGTATAACATCGAGGAACTGAGGGTTCTGGCCGAGAAGGGGATCGATTCCAGTCCGATAAGCCGGATCCTCATCGAGGAATCGGTCATCGGCTGGAAGGAATACGAGCTCGAGGTGATGCGCGACCTCATGGATAACGTGGTCGTGATCTGCTCCATCGAGAACTTCGATGCCATGGGGATCCATACCGGTGATTCGATCACCGTGGCGCCCGCCCAGACGCTCACCGACCGTGAATACCAGCGGATGCGTGACATGGCCCTCCTGGTGATCCGCACGATCGGGGTCGAGACCGGCGGCAGCAACATCCAGTTCGCGCTCAATCCCGAGGACGGCCGCATCCTGGTGATCGAGATGAATCCGCGGGTGAGCAGGTCGAGCGCGCTCGCCTCGAAGGCGACCGGTTTCCCGATCGCCAAGATCGCCGCCAAGCTGGCCATCGGGTACACCCTCGATGAGATTCCCAACGACATCACCCGGGAAACCCCGGCGTCATTCGAGCCGACGATCGACTACTGCGTTGTCAAGATCCCCCGCTGGGCCTTCGAGAAGTTCGAGAAGTTCCCCAATGTCGACCAGACCCTGACGACGCAGATGAAGTCGGTCGGGGAGGCGATGGCAATCGGGCGGACCTTCAAGGAGGCGCTCCTCAAGGGGATCAGATCGCTCGAGATCGACCGGGCGGGACTCTCCGATGGAGCCGCTGATCTCGATCCCGACACGATCACCGAGCACCTCAGAGTTCCGAACTGGGAACGGATGGACCTGAGTGACGTGAACCGCCTCACCGGTATCGATCCCTGGTTCCTGCGGCAGATCGAGCAGCTGGTCGATTTCGAGGGTCGGCTCCGCGCCTTCACGATCGGCCGGCTTCCGAAGGAACTGCTCTACAAGGCCAAACGGTTCGGTTACAGCGACATCGAACTGGCCAGGTTGATGCGCTCCACCGAAGGGGAAGTGAGAGAACGGCGGCGGGCAATGGGCCTGAAACCGGTCTTCAAGCGGGTCGATACCTGCGGAGCTGAATTCGAGGCCTACACGCCCTACTTCTATTCCACCTATGAGATGGAGGATGAGTCGGAACCGACCGACAACCGGAAGATCATGATCCTGGGCGGGGGGCCGAACCGGATCGGGCAGGGGATCGAGTTCGATTACTGCTGCTGTCACGCCTCCTTCGCGCTGAAGGAGGAGGGG
>JALGWK010000138.1 GCA_025774205.1 bacterium | reverse complement strand
CCCGCCAGGCCGAGGTCCATCGGAAAACGGATTTCCATGAACCGGACGCCCTGGGCGACCTTCGACCACAGTTCCTCCGACTCCCAGTCGATGAGGAAGAGACTGGAACGGTCGGCTTCCATCACTTCGGTGATCCTGGTGATGATCAGGTCGAGCAGTTCATCAAGGTCAAGAGTCCCGCCAAGCGCCCGCATGACTTCGTAGACCGCCCGATATCGGGCGACCTCGCGTTGAAGCTCTTCGTATGACCGTTTCTGTTCGTCCTCGGGCAAGCTGCCTGCGTCCTTTCGGATATCAGGGATCGACACCCCCGCATGGATACCTGAAGGTAATATTTTATGGTAACGTGGTTGCCGACATAGAACAACTCGATCGTCCCATGGGGACTTCTGCATTCCCTGGCTTGCCACCAATTTCAGACATTCAGGCCCGAAATGGTTGACATACCCATTTCCAGTCCCGATTCTTCTACCGCGACTGACAGGGGATGCCTTCCTACGTGGGCATCCTTACTGTTTTACCTCAAGAATAATGCCGCACAAGGACGCAAAACATGGCAGCATCTGATGCCTCGTCTGCTTCCACTGTCGAAGAGATCACTCCTCCACCTCTGGATATGAACGAAGTAGATCGGATCCTGGAGCAGCATCACTCAGACTCCACGGAACTGATCGCGATTCTGCTCGATATCCAGGACGCGCTCGGGTACCTGCCGATACCCGCCCTGAGGCATATCTCGGAACAGCTGGAGTTCCCGATCAACGAGATCTACGGGATAGTGACGTTCTACAAGCATTTCAAACTCACACCACCCCCGAAGCACCAGTTCACGGTCTGCACCGGAACCGCCTGTCACGTGCGCGGAGCTGTGCAGGTCTTCCGCGAATTCGAGCGGCAGCTCAATCTTGATACAACGATCTGCAACACTACACCCGATATGGAGTGTGGCCTCGAAACGGTCAACTGCATCGGTGCCTGCGCGCTGGGACCGGTTGTAATCGTGGATGGTGAGTTCAAGGGGCAGGTCAAGCAGACGAGGGTCAGCAGTATGATCAAAAAAGCGACCAGGTCGTCGGGAGGAGATACGGAATGAGTCTGGATAACCCAATCCGCTCCTCCGGGGAACTGGAGGACCTCCACGGTGTTCTCGTGGAGCGAAGAAGCGAAGATCACCTGTGTATCAGCATCTGCACGGGTACAGGGTGCGTGGTTGGCGGTGCTGAAAGTGTGGTGGATGCATTCGTTGAGGTGATCTCCGAGATGGGGCTGGAGGAAAAGATCGAAGTGAAGCCCACGGGTTGTCATGGGTTCTGTGAAATGGGCCCGCTGGTCACCATGACCCCGTCCGGTTACTTCTACCCCCAGGTCCACGCGCGGGACGCCAGGGAGATCGTAGAGAAAACCCTGCTGAACAATGAAGTGGTGGAGAAACTCCTCTATCACGATCCCCAGACCGATGAAGCCATCGCCAGGGAAGCAGACGTTCCATTCTACAAGCACCAGAAGCGAATTATCCTGGCGGAGAACGGACACCTGAACCCGACCGATATTGAGGATTACATCTCGATCGGCGGGTACAAGGGTCTGGCGCATGTTCTGGACGAGATGAACCCGGATGAGGTCATCACCTGTGTTATCGACTCCGGGCTCGCCGGACGCGGTGGCGCCGGATTCCCGACCGGAAAGAAATGGGAGATCTGCCAGAAACAGCCGAGTGAGCCGAAATATCTGGTGTGCAATGCCGACGAAGGCGATCCGGGGGCCTACATGGACCGGAGCATTCTGGAAGGAAACCCGCATCGGGTCATTGAGGGGATGTGCATCGGCGCATTCGCCATCGGAGCTTCCCAGGGATTCATCTACGTCCGCCATGAGTACCCACTGGCGGTCGAACGGATCACGCTTGCGATCGAAGATGCCCGGACGGCCGGACTGCTGGGTGAGGACATCATGGGCAGCGGCCTCAATTTCGACCTGAAGGTAGTCCGGGGGGCCGGCGCGTTCGTCTGTGGTGAGGAATCGGCGTTGCTGAAGTCTCTCGAAGGATTGAAGGGCGAACCGAAACAACGCCCACCCTTCCCGGTCGAGAAAGGGTTCCAGAACAAACCGACGGTGATCAACAACGTCGAAACCTGGGCGAACGTCCCCCACATCATCAACAACGGGCCGGAGTGGTTCGTCGGATTCGGTACCGAGGGCAGTGCGGGAACCAAGATTTTCTCCCTGGTGGGAAAGGTGAACAACACCGGTCTGGTCGAGGTTCCCATGGGAGTGACGATCAGGGAAATCGTCTTCGATATCGGAGGTGGGATCCCGAACGGCAAGGAATTCAAGGCGGTCCAGACAGGTGGACCCGCCGGTGGCTGTCTGCCGACAAGCATGCTCGATCTTCCGGTCGATTTCCATGCTCTACAGGAGGCAGGGACCATCATGGGATCCGGCGGCCTGATCGTGATGGACGAGGACACCTGTATGGTGGATGTGGCTCGTTACTTCACGAAGTTCCTCGAGGAGGAATCGTGCGGTAAGTGCTACTCATGCCGTAAAGGCACCCAGCGGATGCGGGAACTGCTCGATGACATCTGCGAGGGACGGGGGACACCTGGTCACCTGGCGCTGCTGGAGGAACTCGGACATGCTGTCAATACCGCCAGCATGTGCGGTCTTGGTCAGAACGCCGCTAACCCGATGCTCTCCACTCTCCGGCATTTCCGTGACGAGTATGAGGCGCACATCAACGAGCATCGATGTTCCGCCGGTGTCTGCACAGAACTTATCCAATACACGATCCTGGAGGAATTCTGTGACGGGTGCGCCGCCTGCAGCAAGGTCTGTCCGTCAGAATGCATCGTGGGTGAGAAGGATTCTCTGCACACGATAATCACCGAGGACTGCATCAAGTGCGGATCGTGTTTAAACGTCTGTACGCGAGGAGCTGTACTCATTACGTCGGGAGGTGGGGTATGAGCGCGAAGGTGATCAACATCACCATGAACGGTCTGCCGATGGAGGTGTATGAGGGCATGAATGTCCTTGAGGCGGCCCGTATCATGGGGATCGATATTCCGACCCTCTGCTACGATGAAGGCCTGAGCAGTTACGGAGCATGCCGTCTCTGCATCGTGGAGATCGGCCCCCAGGACAGGACCAAGGTAGTCTCATCGTGCACCTACCGGTGCGAGGAAGGGCTGGAGATCAGAACCCATTCGAAGCGGGTCATGGATACCCGGAAGATGATACTTGAACTGCTTGTCTGTTCGACCCCGGGTTCGAAGACGATCCAGGATCTGGCCGCTGCTCACGGTGTCATCACCGCCCGATTCAAACCCGAGCATGAGGACTGCATGCTTTGCGGCCTGTGTGTGAGGATGTGCAAGGAACAGATGATGGCCACGGCCATCGACTTCGCCGGTCGTGGTCCTGATCGACGCATAACAACCCCGTTCGACGAAGCCTCAGCGTTATGCAGGCATTGCGGCGGATGCATGTTCATCTGCCCCGCCTGCTCGTCACGCTGTATGGGACCGGATGCCGACACCACGCTCTGCAGCAGCTGTCTGAACCTGAGTCCCTCCTGTGTAGAAGTTTACGACCATCAGCAGTGCTGGATGCCGCCTGGTTGCGGCACCTGCATACGTCCTGAGGGGGATTACCTGCCCGCTACCGGGCGCATTAGTGAAGTAAAGACTGAAGCATAGAGCCCGGTATTTCGAGGGCAATCGAGGAGGAGTAACCATGTCGTACACGAAGGTCAACGCCAGTGCGGCAACACTTTCCAAGAACCGCACTGAAGACGCAATCACAACCATCTCCGGCATGTGCGCAACATGTATAGACGGATGTGTCGGGATGTGTGAGATCGGCAAGTCTGCATATCGAGGGGCGGAGATGATCTACCCGCAGCCCTTCGGCATCATCACTGCCGCATCCGAGAAAGATTACCCGATCGATTACGGTCATCTCACCATCATGGGTACGGCCGTCGGAGCGCATGGCATCGAAGCCGACAGCGACAAGGCCATTTTCCCGAACGTGAATCTCGAGCGGGAGATCGGTGACAAAAACAAGCTCACGGCCGGATTGCCGTTCGTCATCGCCGGTATGGGATCGACGAATGTCGCTGCCAATAACTGGACCGAACTCTCCATCGGATCCGCCCTCTACGGCGTACCTATCACTATCGGTGAGAACGTGGTAGGGATGGACATGCAGTCGGAGATCAAGAAAGGTCGGGTTGTCAACTCACCTGGTCTGGAAAGCCGGATCAGGCCCTACCAGGAGTGGCAGATTGACGGTAAGGGTGATGTGATCCTGCAGGGGAATGTTGAAGACACCCGACTGGGCGTTCAGGAATACGCGATCGAGAAACTCGGTATCAAGACAGCCGAGCTGAAGTGGGGACAGGGCGCCAAGAACATCGGCGGCGAGGTAAAGATCACCAACCTCGAGAAGGCGCAGGAGCTCTACAAGCGTGGTTACGTGGTTCTCCCCAACCCCACCGATCCCAAGGTTGTCGAATCGTTCAAGTCCGGTGTCTTCCACGAGTTCGAGCGGCACAGCCGGGTCGGCATGGTCAACGAGGAAGACTTCATGGCCCGGGTCGAGGAACTGAGGGCAGCCGGCGCTCAGCGTGTCACCCTGAAGACCGGTGCCTACCGTCCCGCCGACCTGGCCAGAGCGGTCAAGTGGGCCTCCCAGGCACGAATCGACCTGCTCACGGTCGACGGTGCCGGAGGTGGAACCGGCATGAGCCCCTGGCGCATGATGAACGAGTGGGGTGTGCCGATCGTGGAACTGCACAGCCTGACTTACCAGATGGCCAAACACCTGGACGAGAAGGGTGAGTACGTACCCGATCTCGCCTTTGCTGGTGGATTCACCTTCGAGGACATGATCTTCAAGGGACTGGCACTGGGTGCGCCGTACACCAAACTGATCGCGATGGCGCGTTCACCTCTGGCGGCTGCCATGGTCGGAAAGACCCTTGGCAAGCACATGGCCGACAACGCAATGCCCGTCTTCGTGGGCCGCTTCGGGACCACTCCCGAAGAGGTGTTCATCACGGCTCCCGAGCTGAAGGAGCTGGTGGGTGCGGAGCGCTTCAAGGAGATGCCTACCGGCGCGATGGGTGTCTACACCTACTTCAGCCGACTGGCTCAGGGTGTCCAGCAGATCATGGCCGGTGAGCGCAAGTTCAACCTCGACGTCATTACGCGTGATGATGTGGCATGCCTGACGCGGGAATCCGCCGACGTCACCGGGCTTGATTACATCACCGAGGTGGACGCCAAAGAGGTCGAAGCGATCCTGGGGTAGTCGTACCGGGATTTCCAGTGTGACGAGAGGGCCCGCCGGCTGCTGCCGGCGGG
>JALGWK010000137.1 GCA_025774205.1 bacterium | reverse complement strand
CACCGATATCTCGAGCTGACGACCGAGGGCCCTCGACATGAGCAGGTTGGCCACGTTGGCGCAGGCGATGAGGAGCACCAGGGCGACGGCCCCCATGAGGAGGAGCAGGTCCACCCGGATATCCCCGGTCAGGACCTCACTGTAGGAGATTGCCCCGGCATCGTCGTTGCAGTTGCTGTCGGGGAACTCCTCCCGCAGGCGGGTGGCGATGGCCGACAGCTGGGCGTCGGCCTGCCCGATCGCGGCCCCCTCCCGCAGACGTCCCACGACCCGGAAATACCCGAGACCGCGGATCTCGTTCCAGTTCTCCCCCAGCGAGAAGCTCGGGGCCGGAACGCCATATTCGTACGCCCTCACCCAGAGATCGTAGTCGGCGGTGAAGTTGAATCCCGGCGGCATCACCCCGAGGATCGTGTGGGAGCGATCATTCAGGACGACCGTCTCACCGACGACCCCCTGATCGGCGCCGAACCGCGACTGCCAGATCCGGTGGCTGAGCACCACCACGGCGTCCTCATCAGACTCACCAGGCTGAAAGGTCCGGGATGGTGTTTGCCTCAGCCTGCCAGTCGAGGAAGTTGGCCGGTGAGGTGGAAGTCGACAGGGTGTTCTCTGCGGGCGATGAGATGGAGATGATCAGGTCGGGTCGGTCGAAGGGCAGTGGTCGGAGGAGAACAGTGTTCACCACGCTGAAAATGGCGGTACAGGCGCCGATGCCCAGTCCCAGCGCGAGGACGGCTGTCACCGTGATTTCCGGTTTCCGGAAGAGTGATCTGAAACCGAAGCGGAGATCGAAGAGCAGGGAATCCATGTGACGTGAGACTCCTTTCGGGCTGATGCCCATCATGCGACAGGACACCAAGGAGAGTCAGTCGAGATACAGCGCCGCTCGAATGCGACGGTTGGTGCGTGACAGGGCGCTAACGGTCCCGGCGTCGGTTCCGTTCGAACGGCTCCGGGGGCTGCGTCCTCTGGGCTGCGGGCTGGTTTGTCTCCCAGTCCCAGAGGGTTATCTCCTTCAGGTCGGCCTTGGCCATCTCATAATTGATGAGCGCGGTCAGGTGGTTCGTACGGGTCCGGGCGAGCAGATCCTGCGCCTGGGCGAGTTCGGTGAAGGTGATCTCTCCCCGGTCGAACCGCCGCTGGGTGAAACCGTAGGAGGTCTCCGCCACCTGGACGTTCGCCTCCTGGATGGCGAATCGCCGCATGGCGCTCTCGACGGCCCGCACCCGGTCGGTCACCATCCGGATCAGTTCCTGCCGGACCTCGTCGACCTGCCGATCCTGAACCTGGATCATCGACGCCAGTCTCTCCACCAGGGAGGCATTCCGGCCCCAGTCGAAGAGCGGGATGGCCAGTGTAAGGGTAATGTTCGTATTGGGGCTGCGGTTATCGGGATTCAGCGACTCGTCGAAGTGGAACTGCCAGTCGTCATCGGGGGTGGCCGACAGGCTCGAGTTTCCGGTGACGTCGTATCCGACATTGAGCTGCAGGTCGGGACGGCCGATGCTCTTCTGCCGCTTCAGCTGCAGCTGGAACAGTTCCTGTTCGATCTCGGAGCGCCGCATGTCGGAGCGTCTCTCGAAGGCGAGTTGAAGGGCCCGGTCGAGATCGACCTCGATCGGTACGTAATCGATACTCGCGTCGGCCCAGACCTGCAGGTCGAGCTCCAGCCCGACCAGGCGGTTGAAGGCGAACTGCTGCTGTTCCAGAATGTTGCGGGCGCTCTCCAGCGCGTCGAGGTCGTTCATCCGGGTCACATTGAGCTGCATGACATCGGTCTCGGCCAGCAGTCCGGCGTTGTACCGGTTGACTCCCGACTGGTAGTTCCGCTCGCTCTGCTGATAGAGGGTGTCGGCCAGACCGAGCGCCGTCTGCTGGGCGAAGAGCACGTAGAACTGCCGCGAGACCTGGTTGATCCGCTGCAGCTCGTCTTCAGTGTAGCTGAGCTGCAGTCCTTCAAGTGAGAGTCTGGCATTCTGCAGGGCTCCCCTCACTTCGTTGTACTGGAAGAGGGGCTGGTTGAACTGCACGCCGATCGAGGGCTGGACCGAGCGGGCGGCTACATCGGCCAGGGGCGCGGGGAGGGCCCGGTCAGCGTCGAAGCCGACGATCCCCGAGGATAAGACGATCCGCCCGTTCGTGATCAGGGGCTGGATGATATTGACTTCACCGTGCAGCCACTTCGAACTGTCACGGAGGAACACGAGTTCCTGGAATCCGCCTCCGGTACTCAGCAGTTCAGGGGTGATCATCTGGTTGATGCCGGGCAGGGTTGAGTTCCAGTCAATCCGGGTTCTGAGCTGCCGCTTGGCGTTCTCCAGGAGGTAGTTGGTCTGCAGGTACTGCTGCTTCAGGGTGTAGATCGAGAATGATCTGTCCAGGGCCAGGTCGACCGCGCCCTCGAGATCCAGAACCATATCGGCGTCGGCCTGCGTGAAGATGCCGCCCGATGGTCCCAGCTCGATCCCGGTCTGCTGCGCCGATATCACGGGCATGACCATGCCCGCGACCAGGAGCGAAATCGCGCCCTCGGTGATCCTCCTCGCGATCGATATCATCCGGGATTCCCGCTCTGCCGATCTCATCATGTCAGCCCCCCTGTGGGCCATTCAGATCACTATCAGGTCTGAGGTTCGTCCACGATCCAGCCATCGAAGAGATTGATGATCCGGTCTCCATAGTCAGCCCATTTCTCGTTGTGGGTGACCTGGATGATCGTGGTGCCGTCATCGTTCAGTGATTTCAGGAGGTCCATGACCTCCTTACCCTGCCGTGAATGGAGATTCCCTGTCGGTTCGTCGGCCAGGATCAGTTTCGGGCTGGCTACCACCGCCCTGGCGACGGCCACCAGCTGCTGCTGACCACCGGAGAGCTGGCTGGGATAGAGGTCCTTCTTCCCCACGATCTGAAACTGATCGAGGAGATCGGCAACCATACCGGCCCGTTTCGACTGCTTGATGTTCCGGTAGGAGAGCGGAATCTCGAGGTTCTCGTAGACGGTCAGGCTTTCGAGAAGGTGATACTGCTGGAAAACGAAACCTATGTACTGCTTGTTGAGCGCGGCCCGCTCCTTCGGTTTCATGGCATGGACGGGGTGGTCGAAAAACGTGAATTCACCGTTCCACTCACCGTCAAGCATGCCGATGATGCTCAGCATGGTAGTCTTCCCGGACCCTGAAGGTCCCATGACCGTGATGAACTCACCCTCCCCGACATCCAGGTCGACCTGCCTGAGCACGTACGTCCTGGTCGGCCCGGCCTGATAGAATTTCTCGAGTTCCCTTGTTCTGATCATCGGCTCCCACCTGCCGTCATGTCATACCTTGTCGAAGACCGGAAGCAGCGCCGCCGTTCCGGCCTGTCCGGTAAACCCCGCGCGCAACGCGGCGGCGATGCCGCCGCGCCACATGAAATGAGGAGAGTGTGTCGGTAAGGATCCGGTCGTCCCGGTTCAGGGAGCGGATCCTACGCGACGTCGAAACCGCTCTCTTCCAGCTGGGTGACCTTATCCCCGTTGGCATCCGACACGATCTGCCCATCGAAGAGATTGACGTGCACCTGCGCATGGTGAGCATACCGGGGATCGTGCGTCACCATGCAGATGGTGGCCCCGTCCTGGTGCAGCTCATCCAGCAGATTCATCACGGCCTCACCGTTGGTGGAGTCCAGGTTCCCCGTGGGCTCATCGGCGAGCAGGATCAGGGGGCGTCCCGCGATGGCACGAGCCACCGCAACCCGCTGCTGCTGACCTCCTGAAAGCTGGGAGGGGTAGTGCTTCATCCGGTGCTCCATCCCGACCCGTTCCAGCGACTCCTGCACTCTCTTCTTCCGATCCGCCGAGGGCATGCCGCGGTATGTCAGCGGCAGTTCGACGTTCTCGAAGACCGTCAGATCACCAATCAGGTTATAAGCCTGGAAGATGAACCCGATCGCCTGGTTACGGATCCGGGCCCGCTGGGCGAGCGTCAGATTCTGCACCGGATCGCCGTCCAGCAGATAGGTCCCATCAGTCGGCGTGTCGAGGAGCCCCAGGATCGACAGGAGCGTCGTCTTCCCGCAACCGGAGGGACCGGCGATGGCAGTGTATTCTCCCGACTGGATCTCGAGCTGAATCGTGTGAAGCGCGTGTGTCTCCACCTCCTCGGTGTAGAACACCTTGCTCACGCCTTCCAGTCTGATCAGCGGCTGTTTTGTGACGTTTTCCATTCTCTTCCCTTCCAGATTATTACGTGTCCTGAGTCACAAATCCGTCGTCATTCGATCTCCTCGGTGATGCAACGGACTTCTGATCCAGAACACATTCGATCCGGTTTACCTCCGGATCCTCACTCGGTCGAATTCATCCCAACGGGCCATATCTGAGAGGATCACTACATCCCCCCGCTCCAATCCACCCCGGATCTCGATATTATTCACCGAGGTCTGTCCGATCTCAACCGTGACACGGACGGCGTACTGGCCGTCATCAACGATCTTGAACATCCCTACCCTGCTGTTGGCCTGACCGATCGTCGGCCGGCTCATGTAAAGCACATTTTCGAGTCGTTCGATGGTGATGATCCCCTCCACGCTCTGGTCAGCCAGAGCGCCATTGGGGAGTTCACCCAGGATTTCGATATCGACGGTCACCAGACCGCCTGAGGCTGAAGGATTGATACGGGAAACCCGCGCCGGGATCTCCCGCCCGCCGGTGGACCGTGTATCGACGATAGCTTCCTGTCCGACCCGGACGTCCTTTGCCTGCACTTCAGGAATGCCGACCACCGCCTCGAGGTCACCCGGCTGGATGATGACACCCAGGGGCTGTCCGGCATTGATCCACTGCCCCTTCTCAGGCTGCAGCTCACGAAGGATCCCCTGCGATTCCGCTTTCACGTGGAGCGCGTTGACCCGGTCCTGCTGGAAATCGGCCAGGTCGCGGCGCCGTTCCAGCGCCTCCCGCTCGGCGCTCAGGGTCCGCCCCATGCTTGCTTCGAGCAGCTCCATGGTGCGCTGTTCGATCTCCATGCGGGAGGTGAGTTCTTCGACCTCGTCCTGGGTTCGTTCCAGGTCGAGGCGGGAGACTTCCTCCTTCACCTCGTTGTAGGAATCAAGACGGCGCTGCGCGTCCCGGAGCTGGTTCCGGGTTCGGGCAACGGTGACCTGCTGGTTGAGCAGGCTGGTCTCGAGGTTGCCCCTGAGATTCTCGTAATTGGCCTCGGCGGCGAGGAGCACCTGCTGGGCCTGGAGGGCATCGAGTTCCACGTCGGGATTGCTGAGGATGAGGAGGACTGTCTCCGGTTCAACCTCGAGTCCCGGTTCGGCAAAGATCTCCTCGACCTTGCCGCCGGTGGTGGCCGTGATAAACAGCAGGTTCTTCGGACGCAGGTTCCCGGTTCCGCGTACCTTGCGGTACATGTCGCCCTCCTCGACGGTACCGGTCCAGATGATCGCGCCATCCACCGTCGGTGCGGCGGGTTCAAGCCCGCGCAGCCACAGGGTGACGGCGATCACCGCCATCACGCCAACTGAGATCCAGATGTATCGGCCCGTTTTCTTTCTGGGCTCTCGCGCTATGTCCACGTCTGTCCTTAGCCTGCACTCAGGTGCTTAGGGGTATCCGAAACATCACATGGTACGGAAGACCCTCCGGAGATGTTCCAGATGTTCTTGTCGAATATCCATGGCGCCGCTTGAATGCCGCGGTTTTGACCTGACTATGGTCGTGCCAGGCGGCGCAGGCGCGCCAGGTTCTTCCGGTCGGCTTCCCCCTCTCATGAGGTTGCGGAATCCGGCCTCACCGATCTCTCCCTCACCGATGTGCTCGTGGCGGTCCCTGAACGATCCCAGGGGTTTTTTGCTGTCATTCAGATGGATGGCCTTGATCGTTTTCAATCCGACCAGGGCGTCGAATTCATGCATCGTCCGCTCATAACCCTCACTGTCACGCAGTTCATACCCGGCCGCGAAAATGTGACAGCTGTCGAGGCAGATCCCGGTCCGTTCGGGAATGTCGATCGATTCCAGCATCAGCGCCAGTTCCCCGGCGCTCCGTCCGAGGGTGGTGCCCTGCCCGGCCGTTGTTTCGAGCAGAATCCTGGTCCCGACTTCCGGCGTCCGGTCAATGACCCGGTGGAGCGCGGCGGTCATCCGACGAATCCCTTTCTCGACTCCCGCCCCTCCGTGGGCACCTGGATGGATCACCAGTCCGGACAGGCCGAGCGCCTGGCAGCGATTCAGTTCGTCGATGGTACAGGCTATGGAGCGCTCCCTGATGGCGGGATGAGCCGACGCCAGGTTCACCAGGTAGGTGTTGTGGGCGATCACCGGCCAGATCCCGGTGCGTTCACGCTCGGCCCAGAAGGCGTCGATCTCGCCGGTCGTCAGCCGGGTTCCCCGCCAGCGGTTGTTGTTCTTCACAAAGATCTGCGCGACCGCGCAGCCGTATTCCTCCGCGCGACCGAAGGCGAGCGAGACGCCGCCGGCGACCGACATGTGGCTGCCCAGCAGGAGCCCGCCGGTGGCTTCGACGGCAGGTCCCGGTTCCTCCGTCACCTGCCGGATCACCGTGCGGTCTTACTCCACATGGAGGGCCAGGCACTTCAGGTAGGCGGTTTCGGGAGCGGCCAGAAGGGGAGGATGATCGCGGCTCTGCCCGAGCGCGGCGAGGACCCGGACGTGCCGGCCGGCCAGCCCCGCCGCGTGAGAGAGTGTATCGAGAAAGACCTCCGGTCGAACATGATGTGAGCAGGAACAGGTCACCAGGGTACCGCCGGGCGCGACCACATCGAGAGCTTTCCGGTTCAGGTCGAGATAACCGCGGAGACCTGCTTTGAGGTGCTTCCGGCTCCTCACGAAGGCCGGAGGATCGACGATCACGAGGTCGAACCCGGCATGGACGGCAGCCAGCGTGAGGGCGTCGGCTGAGCTGTCGATACCGATCACCCGCGAGGCGCCGTTCCGGAGAGCCAGGAGCGACCAGGTCCCCTGGTAACAGTAGCAGTCGAGCACCTCTCCCGTGGAACACCAGGGGAGCAGGGTTCGCTGGTTGTCGCGCTGATCCAGGAAGAGTCCGGTCTTCTGGCCGCCCGGCAGATCGACCCTCAGGCGGAGACCCTCGTACTCGATCTCCAGTTCCTCATCGGGATCACCACGGAGGATTTCCACCCGTTCGTCGAGTCCTTCCAGACGGCGGATGCCGACATCGTTCCGGGCGATCACGCAGCGGGAGCCGGTTCGCGTTTCGAGCAGATCGAGGAGCCCGGGCAGAAGGAGTTCCATGCCTGCGGTCGTTACCTGCACAGCCAGGTGGTCGCGGTACCGATCCACCACCAGACCGGGCAGTCCGTCGCTCTCCGAGTAGATAAGACGGACGGCATCCTCATCAGGATAGAGACGATCACGAAGCGCCAGGGCAGCATCGATCCTGGCCTCAAGGAAGGCCTGATCGATCGGGCCCTCACTGCGCCTGAGCAGTCTGACGGCTATCAGGGAGTGGGGATTGACGTACCCGGTCCCCAGGAAACGACCCTTCGAGTCGTGCACCCGGACCAGTTCTCCCGGCGTGCGGGCGACGATCATGGCCCTTCTTGAGGTCTATCCGCGGATACGCGGTTTCCTGTGTATTCTCATTCATGGGACCGCAAGATGGCGGATGATGGGGGTCGGGGTACAGGGAAAAGGCTTCCGGCGTCGGTCAGGAGAATCGCTTCAGTTCCCGGCTGAAGGCCACGGCTCCGAACAATCCTTCCTGGCTGCTCTCCCTGCGCACCAGGTTGCCGTCGATCTCCAGGAAGACCGGAGTTCCTTCGATGGAGATGAAGGGGCTCTGTATCTCCAGCCGGAGCGGCGTGTTGATGCTGATCTCCCGCCGGTGACCGACCAGGGCACCGCCCGAGGAGATATTCCGGATCATCGTCTGTTCCTCGAAGGCTCCCTCGCTGTCCTCACCACTGATGACCGTGTTCAGGCGGATCGGGATCCGTCGATGGTTCCGGCGCTCGTCCTCTTTCAGGTGCTCGAAGACCACCACCCGGTCCTTACCGTCCGACTTGGCCATGTAGAGCGCGATGTCGGCGTGGTTGAGAAGTTCCTGATCATCCCTGGCGTCCCTTGGATAGGCGGAGACACCGATGGAAACACTGAAATAGGTTCCGGTCGTGTCTGCTACTCCATCGATCTCGATCTGGTTGGCCGCCGCCCGTATACGCTCGGCTACCACCGTGGCCAGGTCGATCGGTGTCTGGGGAAGAATGATGGCGAACTCCTCGCCGCCGTACCTGATGACATCATCAATCGAACGGACGTTCACCAGGAGAAGCCGGGAGAGCGCTCTGAGCGCGGCATCACCCGCCGGATGTCCCCAGGTGTCGTTGTAGATCTTGAAATCATCGATATCGATCATGATGAGGCTCATCGGCTGGCCGAACCGGCGGGCCCGGCTGATCTCACTGAGCATCCGCTGCTCAAAGTGCCGCCGGTTCCCGAGACCGGTCAGGGCGTCAGTGACCGATTCACGCTGCAACTCATCGATACTGGCCAGGTAGCGATGTCGTTCGAGGCTCATGCCGGCCATTTCCGCGACCAGGGCGGTAAGTTCCAGGTCGGCCTGGCTGAATGCCGCCCGTGAATGGCTGTCGGTGACATTGAGCACCGCCACCGGTTTGCCGCCGGAGACGATCGGCACACTCATGAAGGAGGAACTCTGGTAGCGCGCGGACCGGAATCCGAGCAGGCGGGGATCGTTCGCGACGTCGGTGACCAGGATCGGATCGCCGGTGGCAAGGACCTGACCGGCGATGCCCTCGTTCGATTCGAGAGCCGGCCAGTGGAGCGCCCGGACCTGTAGCAGACCGGTCTCCGTCCGGGCAACGATCGAAATCTTCTCCGCCAGCAGGAGTTCAGAGGCGCCATCGACGATATGCTTGAAGACACCATCGACCGAATCGGCGGTCTCCAGATCCTTGAGGAGCATCCTGAGACGCGTGACCTGTTCGTTTGTCATGACATACTTGTAGCGGCTGTGTGGAAATTGCAAGTCCGTCCAAGGTTTGATAGTAGGTGACTGCAGGGGGGTTGTCCACGAATAACA
>JALGWK010000136.1 GCA_025774205.1 bacterium | reverse complement strand
GAGTTCGACCCGCTGGAGCCCGATGAAGCTCTTGAGCATGAGACCGCCGGCGATGACGATCATGGTGGCCAGGGCCATCTCGAAACTGACCAGCATCCCCTGGTGCCGGAACCGGCCGTGTCGACCGGTCGTCCTCCCCGAGGTGGCGTGCAGAACCGGCGCGATGTCGGGTCGGGTCGAGACCAGCGCGGGCAGCAGGCCGAAGAGGAGCGAGGTCAACAGGGTGATCCCGGTCAGGAGGAGTACCAGGGTCAGGTCGATCGAGAAGTCGAAATATGCGGGCCAGAGCATATCAAGCCGCGCCAGAAACAGGTCACGCCCCCAGCTTCCCAGCAGGAGTCCAAGACTCCCCCCGCCCACAGCCAGGAGGAGACTCTCGGTGAAGAGCTGACTGACGATCCGCCCCCTCCCTGCGCCCAGGCTGGCCCGCACGGCTATCTCCCGGCTGCGCGCGGAACCGCGCGCCAGGAGGAGATTGGCCACGTTTGCGCAGACCAGCAGGAGGACCAGCGATACCACGACGTAGAAGATGATTACCGCCTGGCGGGTTTCGTTAAGGATCCCGGCTCTGAGGGTGGAGACGGTCGCCAGCTTGTCGGTGCTCTCTTCAGGGTAGAGTTCCCCCAGCTGGACGAAGAAAGCGTTAAGCTCATCCCTTACACTTCCGACCGAGGCCCCCTCCTCCATCCGCCCGAGGAACCGAACCCGGCCCGAGACAACCTCTGCCATCCTGTCCTCGCGGAAGGGCATCCACAGCTCCCCGCCGAAGGGGAAGGTTATCCCGGCCGGCATGATGCCGATCACCGTGAAAGCCTCTTCATCGAGCCGGATCGTCCTGCCGAGCAGATCGGGATCACCCCCGAAGAGACGCTGCCAGAAGGCATAGCCGATGACCACCGTCCCCGGCGCGCCCGCGGCGCCGTCATCCTCCACGAAGGTTCGTCCGTGCAGCGGGGTGACTCCCAGAGTTTCGAAGAGGTTGACGGATGCCCGCAGCGCGAAAAGCCGCTCCGGTTCCTCACCTCCGATAACAGTCACATCGGTCAGTTCATGCGCGGTGACCGTCTGCAGGGTACCTGAATGCTGTCGGAAATAATCGAGTTCGGTGAAGTTCATCCGGTACCGTTCGATACCGAGGGTCGGGGCGCTGGAGTTGATATTCACGATCCGCGAGGCTTCGCGGAACGGCAGCGGATCGAGCAGGAATTCATTGAGGAAGGTCAGCACCGCCAGATTGGCGCCGATCCCAATGGCGATACTCGCTACGGCGGCCAGCGTGAAGTGGGGATTGCGACGGAAGGAGCGGAGGGCGAACCGGACGTCGTGACGAAGGTGCAGCACGGCTGACTCCCAGGTCTGTATCCGACAGCCCGCGGCAGGCTCCGGGCAGATCGGTCGGTGGTTTCGATCGTTGATGTTCAATACGGAAAACACGGCAAAATGATGCGTCAGGAATGTCGACGGACTGGACTCTCCATCGTTCAGCGTTTCTCTACCGCTTGGAACCGGTCTACGCGCCATTTATGATTCAATCCGGCAATCGAGTGACACCCGGTCAGAAGGTGAGCGATGATGACACATTCGGAAACCGCACGGAAAATCGGCCTGCTTGCGCTGCTGCTGGCCATGGCGGCCCCCTCCTTGATCCAGGCCCAGGAGGAGTCGGCCGAACCGACCGGTCCATGGACCATCAACCTGGATGGACTGTTGACCGGGACCAGATCGAATTTCTCCAACTGGCAGGGGGGTGGAGTCAACTCGCTCGGGTATTCGGCCGGTCTCAAGGGCGAAGCGATCCGGCAGACCGAAGCCTGGAAACACACGCACAACCTGCGGATGGAATTCGGACAGATGAAGCAGGAGGAACTGGAGACACGGAAGTCGATCGATATCATCCAGTACGGGTATGTCCTGCAGAGTCTGGGGTCCTCGGCCTTCACTCCAACCGCGGCATTGGAGTTCCGGACCCAGTTCGCCCCGGGATTCAATTACAAGAAAAATCCGTTCGACGATGGCCGTGATCCGCCGGTGGAAGTCTCCGATTTCATGGCGCCGGCCTACTTCACCCAATCACTCGGTTTCAGTTACGATCCCGAGAAGTGGTACAAAACCAGGCTCGGTATCGGTGGCAAGGAGACGTTCGTCACGACCGTGGAACTCGGTCAGCTGTACGGCCTCGATCCGGGGAAGAAAGCCAGATTCGAGCTCGGTATAGAGTCGATCACCGAGATCAGGGTCGAGATCGCCGAGAACATAACCCTGGAGTCGAGGCTGGGACTTTTCGCGGCCTTCAACAAACCGGAGATGCCTGACGCGCGCTGGGAGAACTTCCTGACCATGAAGGTGAACTCATGGCTGAACTTTAACGCCGAGATCACCGCTCTCTACGACGAGGACGTCAGCACCCGGATGCAGTACCGGCAGCTTACCGCGATCGGGATCAGTATCAATATCCTCTGATTGGTACCTGATCTACATCCTGAATACGCCTTGCGTTGGATCTGTCGTCTATCAGCCGCTGATCAGTATGATCAGTGGACCACTGCCGTGAAGTATTCAACATCCTCCCCCTCCCCGCCGATTATCCGGAACAATGCCGTCCCATCAGCCGCGAAGGCCAGCGGAGGCAGGAAGGATTCGATACTGCCGAGATAGAGATGGTCGGGGCCGAAGATGTCGATCCGGTTCTGTACTACATTCCTGGTGTGTGCCAGCACCCAGATCCGACCGAGCGGATCGATCGTGATCCGACCGATGGCCTGCCGCTGTTCAGCGAACTTCCACTTCCGTCTGATCTCCTCGTTCGACAGGGTCGTACCGTCACCCGAGGCGAATGTCACGCTCCTCAGAAAGTGCTCCCGATCCTGCTCAGTCACGCTCAGATCGGGCGTCGGCGCAACGGTTCGGCGCCTGATCGTGCCCTCGATGTTACGCTCCTCGAACGCATACTCCTCCCCGGTCACAGTCACCAGGCGACCTGAAGGATCGTATGCCCACCAGAGTTCCGCCGCGTACGTCGGGCGGGTGTCGAAGGGCACCACCGTGCCGTCAGGCCGGTGGAGTTCGATCACGATCGGAGGCATGCTCGGCATGACTGCCAGGGTGTCAGCGGTCGCCGATCCGAGATCCCACCGGAGGAGCGATAAGAGTCCATCGATCGCGTCGAGCGAATTCACCACCCTGCCGTCGGGCAGGATCGCGCAGCGGTTGGCGTCAGGGGCGAGCCGGGCCTGGTGGGAGATCGTGCGGCGATGCGCGCCGTCGCGACTGAAGACCGAGAATCGAGTCGGCATGATGTCACCAACCCAGACCTCGTCATCGACTACATTCAGGAAGCGGGGAAAGCCGAACTCTCCCGGTCCTTCCCCCCGGTTCCCGAAGACGTTCCTCACCTGGCCGGCGAGGTCGGTCTCTATGACCTGGCGATTCCCCGAGTCGAGAATGAAGAATCCCTCATCGAAGCCTGCCGCAGCCGTGATTCGGTTGAAGTGGTAACCCGAATCCCCGCTCCAGACATCCCAGACAGCGACTGTATCGACAGCGAGCCAGGCGATGGGGAGAGAGGTGTAGGTCGTCTCGATAATACCTGACTCGAGTGTCTCGACCGTGAAGTCCGCCCCTGATGATCGACCGCAGCCGCCGATCACGAGCAGCATCATGGAGAACAGGAGGGCGTTATGGAATGCGGCTGATGATCGCTCCATCCTCGATATCCTCTTCGTTCATGGAATACGGATCCTTTCTTTCTCTGCCTTGAACGGTCATTTCATACCGATAGTTGGTGTTCCTTCCCGATTCTCTCCTCCGGGACTGGTATGCTAAGGTTGTCGGGTTATCATCCGAAAACCTCTGCATGGGAATAACGGTATGCGTGAAGGTAGAGCACCGATCGGCAGACGAGGATTCCTGAGAGCGGGTGCCTCGAGCGGATTCCTCCTGGCCGCCCTTCCCTGGTGGCAGCGTTCCGCCAGTGGTCATCAGTCTCAAATGGGACAGGCACCGGACATGATCGATTCCGGGAACGGTTCGGAGGAACTGCGACGGATCATCCGTACCTACGGCGGTGAATTCGGTGACATGGGAAGGGAGGTCTGATCATGGCTGTTTACGAGATGGAGAGCTGGTATGTCGCCGAGGGGAAAGAGGAGGAACACGCCCTGGCCATGAGGGACTGGCTGCAGTGGGTCAATGACCACCGGGAACTCTTCGGGGAATGGAAGAGTGTCCGTTATTTCGAGAAAACCATCGCGGGTGAGGAGTCAGGCCGCCATTTCATCATCTGGGAATACGACAGCATGGCGGCCTTCGAGACCTACAAGGCCAGGCGGGCCGGCTACACGGGACCGTACGAGGAATACAAGAAACACGATCCCTACTACCAGGGTGTCTTCAACCACGACGGCATGAAGATGGAGTTCTGGAAAGACCTGGAGAAGGAGCTGTGGATCGAGTGATCGCGCGACGAACGCTTTATGGAGTGCTGATAGTGATGGTACTGCTGTTCGCCGGCGCCTGCGGAGGGAGGTCCGGTTCGAATCCCCCGTTGAGTCCGGCCGGATCGTGGCACGCCTTCCACTGCCTGAACTACAACACCGACGAGGCCCTGGACGAACTCGCTCTCTCCCTTCCCGCCCTGGTTGACCGGGGCGTTAACACCCTGATCCTGGAGGTCGATTACCACTTCCGATACCGGTCCCACCCCGAACTCCGACAGGGCGAGGAGCAGATCACCCGCGCGGGAGCCCGCCGGTTCACCAGGTCGTGTCGTCGACACGGCCTCAGGCTGATCCCGGAATTCCAGTGCGTGGGACACCAGTCGTGGGCGGAGAACACCTTCACTCTCCTTACCGTCTACCCGGAGTTCGATCTGACCCCGGGAGCGTTCCCGGGCAATGAAGGTCTCTATTGCCGGGAATGGGATGTACTGAATCCCAGGGTGAACGAGATCATCTTCGCCCTGCTCGATGAGTTGATCGACGCCTTCGACGCCGAAGCGATCCATGTCGGCATGGACGAGGTCTTCCTCCTGGGGAGTGAACTTTCACCCTCGACCAGGGGGCAGGATCCCGCAGAACTCTTCTCGAAAGCCGTGAACGATATCCACGGTCACCTGGCCGGGGAGCGCGGGGTCGAAATGCTGATGTGGGGAGACCGCCTGATCGACGCCGCCATCCACGATTACGGAGAGTGGGAGGCTTCGGCGAACGGGACAGCCTCTGCCGTCGACACGATCCCGAAGGATATCATCATCTGTGACTGGCACTATGAACCGAGGGAGGAATACCCGTCCATCCCCATGTTCCTCGAGAAGGGATTCCGGGTCCTGCCGACCAGCTGGCAGGAGATCGAGGCGGTGCGTAATCTGATCGAATACAGCCTGGAACATGCCGGAGACC
>JALGWK010000506.1 GCA_025774205.1 bacterium | reverse complement strand
CTGGTAACTGAGGAGAGCCAGGAAGCATTCGCCAGGATCGCAGTACGCCTGGGCGAGAAGGGCGCCGAGGTGGTTCTGCTCGGCTGTACCGAACTCGAACTCCTTACCCGGAACAGGTCCCTCGAGGTGCCATCCCTCGATACGACTTTCGCCCACGCTGTGGCGGCCTGGAAGCATGCTACCGGCCAGGAACAGTACCCTCTGATCGAGCCGGGAGGCTCCGTGTGATAGAACCGGCGGGGCTCAACGCACTCCTCTATGTCATTACTGGAATGTCGGCCGGTCTGCTGGGCTCGATCCTGGGTCTGGGCGGCGGGGTCGTCATGGTTCCGGTGATGACCATTCTCCTTGGTGTGCCCGCCCATGTGGCTGTGGCAGCCAGCCTGGTAGGAGTGGTAGCCACCTCGGTCTCCTCCAGCGCGGGGTACATGAAGCGCCAGTTGCCCCTGGTCAGGGTCGGGCTCCATCTGGAACTGACAACCATGGTCGGTGCCGTTGCCGGCAGTATCGTGGCCGGTCTCATGGCCGATAATGTGATCAGCGCTCTCTTCAGTCTATTGCTCTTCTATACCGCCTGGACCATGTGGCGTGGAAGGAAGGTCAGGGACGCGGCAGACGATCCCGACAGCGTGGTGGCAACGCCGCTGGCGCTCACCGGTTCGGGTGTAGCCGGCTGCATTTCCGGGGTGCTCGGTGTGGGGGGAGGAGTGATGAAGGTGCCGGTGATGAACCTTCTGCTTGGCGCGCCCATCCACCGGTCGACCTCAACCAGTACCTTCATGATGGGACTCACCGCGGCTGCCGGTCTTGTCGCCTATTACCAGCGGGGAGAGCTGCTCCTCGGGATATTATCGTAGCGCTCAGGATGAGCTGGGGGCTGTTCTCATGAACCGGCAGACTGGCACCAGAGTCCCTGAATCGAACCTCACCAACGGTCTGGCGAGAATCTACCAGTACGGCACTGTCGGCGTTGCCGCACTCCTCCTGATCGGGCTGCTCCATCCTCTGACCGGTTGGGAACCGGCCCGACACATCATGACTGCCGGCGTGGTCGCGCTCCTGGCGCTGCCGATAGTGACAGCACTATGGATCGGAGTCAGGGCCGCATTACAGAGGGACAGACACCTGATCCTGATCGTGCTGGGCATCGTAGTACTGATGGCAGTTGCCCGGCTCCTGCCACTATTTCTCCCATAGACCGAAGTACCCGTTCACGATTCCCTGGATCCATCAGGGATCAGGCCATGACAACAGGCTGCCTTCACTCCTTCGGTAGTATGTTCTGGTTCACCTTGAATAGATTGTTCGGATCGTACTTCGCCTTGATTTCAGCCAGCCGATCGTAATTGCCTCGATAGCTCGCCTGCACTCTTTCCTGACCTTCCTCCATCATGAAGTTGATGTAGGCGCCGCCGGATGATGAGGGGTGAACCGAATCCCAGTAGCCGACCGTCCAATCGCGAAGAATGTCCTTGTTGGCCGGGTCGGGATCGACACCAACGATGACACCGGCCCAATTTGCTTCACGATAGCTCCACGCTGTGTCCTCGGCACCGACGCGGTGAGCGGCGCCATCGATCGGGTAGAGGTGCATGGTGGTGTGCATGGTCGGCATCTCAGCAGCCCACCTGGCGTGCTCGACAATCGACTCATCTGATATCTCGGTAAAGAAATCCGCCCGCCAGTACCACTGGAGGCCGGGTGGGTAGATCGGATCGAAGGCCGAGTTGAGGGCCGGAAACGGCATATCGTGGACACCATAGAGATCGGGCTCAAGCTCACGGACCGGAGCGAATATCTCCTCGGCCTCTGCCATATCACCCGAATAGCACCAGACGACTCCGCACATTTTCTTGAGGTGAAGGTGCTCTGGAAAGGGGGGTCCGGGAGGGACCGTGAGAAATACAAAGAAGCCGGTGAGTTCCTCGGGAGCCTGGAGAATGAAATCGCGATACCACTTCATGATCTCCTCGGTGCGATCGAGGCTCCACAGGGTCGGGCCCCCGAAGATCGTATCCACCGGGTTGCCTCTGAAAAGGAAGGACGTCACGACCCCGAAATTGCCGCCGCCACCACGCAGCGCCCAGAAAAGCTCCGCATTCTCTTTGGCGCTGGCTACGACCATGGAACCGTCGGCAAGTACGACATCGGCCTCAAGCAGGTTGTCGATCGTAAGACCGTATTTCCGGGTCAGGTGGCCGACTCCGCCGCCGAGAGTGAGACCTCCGACACCGGTGGTCGAGATGATGCCGGCCGGGACTGCCAGCCCATACGCATGAGCGGCATGGTCGACGTCACCCCACCGACAACCGCCCTGCACTCGCACAGTCCTGTCTTCAGGATCGACCCGGATGCCGCGCATGAGAGACAGATCGATCACCAGTCCGTCGTCAACCAGACCGAGACCGCCGGCGTTGTGACCACCACCGCGGATCGCGAGTGGAATAGAATTGTCGCGACCATAATTGACGCAGGTCTGAACATCAGCCGCGTCCACACAGCGGGCGATCGCCGCCGGTTTCTTGTCGATCATTGCATTGAATACAGCCCGGACATCAACTCAAAATAATCTCCATTCGTGGCAGGAAGCGTTGCCGGGGAGCAGGCTCATCCCGCCGTCGGCCGCGCCTTTCGAGGACACACCGTTCACTGTGCAGTGGTCCAGGTAATTAAGTGGAGGCACATGCTGGAGATAGTAGTTAGTTATCCTTACTAATAAAGTCAACGTGATCTGTAACCAGATCGGTTTCATTATATAGGGTGCCAAGGCACTGCTCCAGGGTCATCCCCACCCGGGATGGACTGGCGGATGTGAGATTGAGGTCCATGAGACCATGCCGATGCCGGTCTGATCGGGCTGCTCTATAGTATCCTCAGCCCTCTCCGAGCCTTCCTGCCAGCCATGATCCCGGCCGTCCGGGGATCCTGCGGACGATCTCCGGCCATCGGATGATGCTCTGCCGCAGACGTCCCCGCAGGA
>JALGWK010000006.1 GCA_025774205.1 bacterium | reverse complement strand
CGGGTCAAGCCGGTGGCGCTCTGGTCGGGCCTGCTGGAGGTGGATCAGAACGGCAAGGCCCGAACCAGTTTCGAACTGCCTGAGTTCAATGGCACCTTGCGGGTCATGGCGGTAGCGGCCGCGGGCAATACCTTCGGAGCTTCATCCCGCGAGGTGCTGGTGCGTGATCCGATCGTGATGACACCCACCTACCCGCGATTCTGTGCCCCCGATGATGTGTTCCGGATCCCGGTGAACGTATTCAACGGGACCGGTCGTGACGGAAGTTTCCGGATCTCCCTCGAGGCCGATGGTCCGGCGCAGATCGTTGGTGAGACCTCCCTGGAGATCCCGGTCACAGCCGAAAGAGAAGCCCCTGTCTCATTCCTCGTTCGGGCCGGGGCCAGCGCCGGGATCATGAAGTTCACTCTGCGCGCGGAAGGGAACGGGACCGACAGCAGGGCGGAAGTCGAAATCCCGGTGAGACCTCCTTCACCCCGGGAATCGCTCACCGGTGCCGGATCGATCAAGCCGGACGAATCAACATCATTCCGACTCCCGGATAACTGGATAGCCGGAACGGCGAAGTATTCCCTTACCGTAACCCCCTTCCCGGCCGTCGAATTTTCCGGCAGTCTCCAGGAGCTTCTCCGCTATCCCTATGGCTGCGTCGAGCAAACCACCTCCAGCGCCTTTCCCCTGCTCTACTTCAAGGATATCGCCCAGCAGGTGGAACCGACTCTCTTCGAGACCAACGCGCCGGAATACTATGTTGAGGAAGCGATCAGGAAACTGACCGCGATGCAGCTGCAGGGCGGCGGCTTCAGCTTCTGGCCCAACAGCAACAGCGTGAGTTCGTGGGGCAGCATTTATGCGCTTCACTTCCTTTCGGAAGCCCGTAAAACAGGCTATTCCATTCCGGCCAGCGTCTTCCGGAGAGGGACCGGATACCTGCGCACGATCCTGTTCCAGCCCGGCAACTCAAGGGATATCCGGTCACGGCGCGTAAGCGAGTGGTCGGTCATCCAGCGCCATCGGATGCAGGCCTACGCCGTCTACGTACTGGCTCTCCTCGATAAGCCCGAGAGGGGCGCCATGACCTATCAGATGGAGATGTATGGCGACCAGCTCCCCCAGGAGAGCCGGTTCCTGCTGGCGGGCGCGTTCGCGCTCTCCGGTGACCGTTCGACGGCAATGCAGCTTCTGCCGGTCTCCGTCCGGCCGCAGGAATCTGAACGGGAAACGGGGGTGACGTTCTCCTCCTCGATCCGGGACAACGCCATCGTGCTGGCCGTTCTGGCCGACTTCGATCCCGACAATCCCGGCATCCCGATCCTGGTCGATTACCTCTCCCGGAACGCGCGAACCGGCCGGTGGGGCACAACCCAACCCAGGAGAACGCCTGGGCGTTCATGGCCCTCGGGAAGATCATGCGCCGACAATCAGGCGGTTCTTACCAGGGAACTATCACGATCGATGGATCCGAGCGATCGGAACTCACTTCCGAGACCATGACACTCACTGCCGATGACATCGGCGGCAAACTCAGTTTCACGGAGGAGGATCGCGGTCTGACGGTGCGTCGCCGCTACCTGGACAGTGAGGGCGTCGCGCTGAACGCCGACAGCCTGATACACGGGCAGATGGTGGTGGTGGAGGTCGTCCTGAGAGCGCCCGGCCAGGTGGTCCAGAATGTGGTGGTCAACGACATGCTGCCCGCAGGTCTGGAGATCGAGAATCCGCGACTGGCTTCCCGCGCTCCCCTGCCCTGGCTGCCTGACAACGCGGTGGAACCGGATTACATCGATATCCGCGACGACCGGCTCCTGATCTTCCTCGACCTGCCTCGCGGAACCGAGAGGAAGTTCTACTACGCGGCCCGGGCCGTCACGGAGGGTGAGTTCGTTCTGCCGCCGATCCTGGCGGAATGCATGTATGAACCGGCCCTGCGGAGCGTGTCTTCGAGCGGCCAGGTCAGGGTAATCCGGCCTTGAAGAGACTGAATCGCATGAGAATCCGTTCGATCGTGAAGGGAACGGGGATCGTGCTCCTGGGCACCCTGCTTGTCTTCGGCGGACTCTCACTCGTTTTCCCTCTCCCTGTCGATCAACTTGTCTCGCCTTCGGCGACCCGGGTCCTCGACCGGGATGGCCATCCCCTGCGGGTGTATATCTCCAGCGAAGAAGCGTTCCATTTCCCGGTCACACTCGAGGATGTTTCGCCCCATGTGATCGAAGCCACGCTTGCCTTTGAAGATCGCTGGTTCCGCTGGCATCCGGGTATCAATCCGGTCGCGACCATCCGGGCCCTGATCCAGAACATCAGAAGCGGGCGGATCGTGAGCGGCGGCTCCACCATCACCCAGCAGGTCGCCCGACTCATGGATCCGAAAGCGAGGACGATCGGGGCCAAACTGGTGGAGGCGTTCCGGGCTCTCCAGCTGGAGTGGCGGTTCTCGAAGGATGAGATACTGGAATGCTATCTGAACCTGGCGCCGTATGGCGGGAACATCCAGGGAATCGAAGCGGCGGCTTTCTTCTACTACGGCAGGTCCGCTTCCGACCTTGGTCCCGGGGAGGCCGCGCTCCTGTCGGTCCTGCCCAACTCCCCCACCAGGATCAGGCCGGACAGGAACCCCGTGGGCGCACGCGTCCGGCGTGATGATGTGCTCGGCCGCATGCTGGACCGGGGGAATATCGATCGTGAACAGCATCGCCGGGCGCTTCTGGAAGCGGTCCCCGGAACACGGGCCGAGGTGCCATTCCACGCGCCCCACCTGGGGGACATGGTGAAGAGCAGATACGGCAGTGACGCCGGGGATCTCGTCAGTACCATCGATTCTGAAGTGCAGCATCTGGCTGAGAGTCTGCTCGACCGGTACATGCTGACCCTCCGTTCGCACGGCATCAGCAACGGGGCGATCGTGGTGATGGAGAACGGGAGTCGCGCGGTCAGGGCCCTCGTCGGATCAGCGGGATTCTTCCAGTCCGGGAGTGCCGGTCAGGTCAACGGCACCACGGCTCCCCGTTCACCCGGGTCAGCTCTCAAGCCGTTCGCCTACGGTCTCGCGCTCGACGGGCGCCTCATCAGTCCGTCGACCCTGCTGGAGGACGTCCCACTCAACATCGGCGGCTATATCCCGAAGAACTACGACGGAGAGTACCAGGGTGTGGTCACGGCCGAAGAGGCTCTGACCCACTCGATGAACGTTCCGGCCGTGAACCTGGTCTACAACCTGGGAGCCGACCGTTTTCATACCCTCCTCCGACGGGGTGGTCTCTCCACTCTGACCGAGTCGTATGAGTACTACGGTCTCTCACTGGTACTGGGAGGCGCCGGGGTCACCCTGCTCGATCTCACCAACCTGTATGCCACCCTGGCCAGCGATGGGGTCTACCGTCAGTACCGGCTGCTGGAAGATGATGTGATCGAAGAAGGTCGTCAGCTCCTCTCCCCGGAAGCCGCCTTCATACTGACCGACATGCTCTCGCGGCTGCGTCGTCCCGATTTCCCCGACACCTGGGAATTCTCGATCCACCTGCCCAGGATCGCCTGGAAGACCGGTACGTCCTACGGTCACCGCGACGCCTGGAGCATCGGGTATAACCCCACCTGGACGATCGGGGTGTGGCTGGGGAATTTCTCCGGTGAGGGGAGTCCGTCACTGGTCGGCGCGGATGCCGCCGGCCCCCTCCTCTTCGATCTGGCTACAGCCCTGGAAGGCGATGCCGGCAGCTGGTTCGATCCTCCGGCAGGGGTTGGAGAACGGGAGGTCTGCGCTCTGTCCGGCCTGCTGCCCGGTGAGAACTGCACCCATCTGAAGCGCGAATACCATATCCTCGACACCTCCCCTCACCGGACCTGCGACCTCCATGTGACCGTGGCCGTGGATGATGAGACCGGATTCCGTCTCTGCCCGTCCTGCTGGACCGACCGTCCGTTCCACTGGGAGACCTTCGTCCAGTGGCCGTCGACTATCGCGACCTGGCTGCATGAGAACGGTCATCCTGTTCCCGATATCCCGACCCACGACACATCGTGCAGATCACTGGCGGGAGGTGATGGTCCCCGGATCAAGTCTCCTGCCGCAGGGGTACGGTATGTGCTGAGGTCGGGGATACCGATCGAGGACCAGCAGATCCGTCTCGAAGCCTCTGTCTCGAGCGGGATACGGACCCTCTACTGGTTCGTGGATGGAGTGCTGCTGACCAGTTCACACCCTGCCGATCCGGTGTTCTACCTGCCTGAACCGGGCCAGCATGAAGTCGTCTGCATGGATGATGAGGGCCGATCGACCAGGATCAGTCTTATTGTGGAGTAGCCGGAAACACCCCTAATCCAACGCTTCAACGTCGATCACAACGTCATCTTCGACCAGGGCTTTCCAGACATCGACGATCGAGCCATCCAGCTTCAACTCAAGGACCTCACGGTCGATGGCCTCAAAGGCCTCCTTGCGACTCAGGCGCCTGCGGTATATCCGGTCACTGGTGAGGGCGTCAAAAACATCCACAACCGCAAGTATCCTGCTGGCAAGAGTTATCTCATCGCCCATCAGACCTTTCGGATAGCCGCTTCCGTCAAGCCGCTCATGGTGCTCGGCAATCGCCCTCATAACATGCTCGGGAAGATGCAGCGGTTTCACGATCCGCTCGCTCATCGCGGCATGCTCCTTGATGATGGTGTATTCCTCATCAGTCAGGGGCCCATCTTTCAGGAGGACGTTTTCGGGAACACCGATCTTGCCGGCATCATGGAGCAATCCGGCCACCCGCATCCCGTCCACGATTTCCTGATCGGCACCGATCTGCCCGGCCAGGAGGTGAGCGTAGTGGGCGATCTTCTCGCTGTGACCGCGGGTATACGGGTCCTTCGCCTCCACTGCCGCCACCAGCGACCGGATGGCGCCGAGGTACTGTTCCTGCAGCGAGTTGAAGAGCCGGGCGTTCTTGACCGCGACAGCGGCCCCGGAACCGATAATGGAAAGCGTCCTCGCCTGGGCGGGAGTGAAGTCCTGACTGCCCGAACGCCGCCGTACGGCCAGCAGGCCCAGGAGATCCTTCCCCGATCTGAGCGGCAGGACCATCAGGGGGCCGGGACCTTCCTGATCGGATATCACCAGTGATCCACTCTCATCCATGACCCTGTCAGCCAGCCCGAGCATCGCCTCGTTGCCGAATCCGTTCTCCTCCCCGGAGCGATTCTGGTCGATCCTGGTTTCCACCCTGCGGTCATCTGATGCTCCTTCGAAGAGAACCAGATTGGCCGAGTCACCCCCCAGTTCACCGGTCGCGATCTCCAGGACCATCCGGAGGTACTCGGTCAGTTCCAGAGGGGCCTCCAGGGCTTCGAGCGCTTCACTGGCCCGGTAGAGAGCCAGGCTTTCTTTCAGGTTGATGTTCTCGCGGGCGAGCTGCTGCTTTTCCAGGCTGACCCCCACGATATGCTCGAGGGCATCGAGGGAGAACGGTTTCAGTATGTAGTTCTCCACTCCGCTCTGCATGGCCTCAATGGCGTCTTCGACGGTGGGATAGGAGGTCATCATGACGACCATGGTACCGGCAGGATCGGGATCCTTGGCGGCCCGGAGAATATCCATGCCGCTGACCTGACCCATCCTCAGATCTGTCAGAACAAGATCGAAGGTCCGTTTCTCGAGGCAGGAAAGGGCTTCCCGGGGATCGGTGAATCCGACGCACTCCATCGAGAGGCCGGTCAGGAACTCCACCACCAGATCTACGATGTATTGATCGTCGTCGACGATGAGTATGGATGGGGGTCGAATCTCCATGACCGGTATTGTGTACTACCGTCGACGACAAAGCAATACACACTGCTCATCCGCGGGGGATGAATAACCCGCTTCCCGGTCTCGGAAGCTGATTGAAAGTCAGTGTTCGGTGATAATCGGGGCCAGCTTCTCCAGTACATCGGCGATGGAACTGCACTCCCAGTGGAGTTCTGCTTTCGTAATAGAGGCGTCATAGCCCCAGTCACAGTCGAGGATCGCCAGGGCTTCCCGACTGTATATCCGCCGGCCTCCGTTCAGTCTGGCCAGCAGATTGACCAGGGGAAGTCCCATTCTGGTCAATGTCCGGGGCAGATCCCACCGTGGAGGAGTTACACCGGCGATCCCGGCCGCCAGACGACTGAGATCCCCAAGACTGAGAACTTCCGATACCAGCGGATAGATAGCGCCCGGACGACCCTTCTCATAGGCAAGTATCAGTCCTTCCACCGTATCCTGAAGACCGACGAAGCTGAAGCAGGAGGTCGCCCCCGCCAGGAACGGGAGTCGCCCCCGCATGTTCAGGCGGAGCGCCGTTCCAAGCTCGCTCTGATCCCCCTTGCCGATCACCGTCCCGGGACAGGCCACCATGATGTTCGCGCCCTGTCGGGCATGCAGCAGGGCGATCCGATGGGCCAGATGCTTGGTTTCCTCGAATGGTCCGGTGAACGTCTCCCGCGGGTGACTCTCCCTCAGGTCGGCCGGTTCCAGGATGGTCGGCTGCTGTCCGGAGGTGGTCGGCCCCAGCGCCAGGACCGTACTGACGTGGACGATTCGTTCTATCCCTGCCATATGGCTGGCGTTAAAAAGGGATTCGGTGCCTTCGACATTCACCGAATACATCTCGGCCCGCTTCCTCGAGCCGATCTCGAACATGGCCGCCAGGTGGAAGAGTCCCTCACATCCGTCCATAACCCGGGGCAGAACAGCCGGTTCCAGAAGGTCACCCGCCACGATCTCCGCCCCGATAGACTCCAGGCGCAACGCGGCCGGAGAAACCGGCTGGCGTGACATGATCCGGACCTGATAGTTCCGCTGGAGGAGTGATCTGACCAGGGCGTCGCCTATGAAGCCGGTCCCGCCCGTAACGAGGATAGCTTCCATATCAATACTGCAGACTATTCACGCACAGCATCGAGGGCCCAGACCCTGCCGATCGCCTCGAGCAGGGTATCGAGGTCTTCCCGCGTATGGGTCGCCATCAGGGAGATGCGAAACCGCTGTTTCTCCCTGGGAACCGCGGGCCACTCGATGGGGTTCATGAACAATCCCAGTTCATGGAAGGCAAAGGCCGCTCTGCGGATGTTGATCTCCGGGGGAACCAGCAGGGGTACGCACCCTCCCTGGGAGGAGGTCGCTATTCCCTGCTCCTCGAGCCCTTTGACCACATAGCCGACGTTATCACGCAGGTTCTGGACCCGCTCCGGCTCCTTCTCCAGGAGATCGAGGCAGGCGTGGACCCCGGCCAGGACGGAAGGCGGCAGGGCGGCCGAGAACATATAGGGTCGGGAGTAGAACTTCAGATAGGCGATGAGATGAGAGGGACCGGCGGCGAACCCGCCCACAGAGGCGAAGGCCTTGGAGAACGTACCCATCACGATATCGATTTCACCCTCCATATCGAAATGTTCACCCACTCCCCGGCCCCGTTCCCCCAGGATGCCTGTCCCGTGGGCATCATCAACGATCAGGTAGGAGGTGTACTTCCTGCAGAGGGCGGCGACCTCGGGTATGGGCGCCAGATCCGAGTTCATCGAATGTACGCTCTCTACGAAGACGAAAGCATCCCGGGCGTCGGACCTGAACTCGATCAGTTGCTCCTCCAGGTCCTCCAGGCCGTTGTGCTTGAAGGTCTTGTGGGGGACACCCGCCATCTTCAGGCCATCGAAGAGTGAGGCATGGTGGGCCTCATCGCAGAGCACCAGGTCCCCTTTTTCGGGCAGACACGTGACCAGTGACAGGTTCGTCTGATAGCCGGTCGGATAGATAATGGCCGCCTCGGCCCCCTTGAGGGCGGCGATCCGCTCCTCGAGTTCCCTCATCAATTGGGTGTACCCGTTCAGCAGGGGGGGACCGCCGAGGCCGGTGCCGTACTGTTTGAGCGCTTCAATACTTTTTTCCCTCACATAGGGATTGTCTGCCAGTCCAAGGTAATTATTGGATCCGAACATCAACATGGTGCGGATTTCACCCGTGAAACTGTCCCGAATGGTGACTTCCCGTCCCTGAGGCCCGATGATCTCACGGAAATAAAGCGATTCATTGGCGTCGACGGCAGCCTGCCAGAATTCCTCGAAACTGGTGGCCCGGGTTTTCAGATCGACCCGGCGGGCCTGACTCATGATCCGCCGCAATCCCGATCGGACATCGAACTTCAGTGGCTTGTCATTGGGTTTATTCATCGAACCTGGCCGATTCTGTCTTCTGGTGTGTGGGCAGCGCGGCTGAGATGCCCCCACGGGCAGGTGTGAATTCCTTGCCGTCGAGGGTGTCACGAACGGCCCGCATGACTTCATTCAGATCGAATGGTTTATAGAGTACGCCGAGGATACCGGTATGGGGCCCGATCAGCGACTGGTCAGGCAGGACACCGGCGCTGGTGAGGAGAATCCGGGCCCGGGGGGTGACCCGGTTGAGGAGTTCGAAAGACTCTCTGCCACCGCCGGGCAGCTCCTCGATCTCCACGACGAGAAGGTCGGGCATGGGCGTGGTCTTATCGATTTTCGCCTGTACCAGCTTTGCCAGACTGTACGCGAAATCCTCGCTGCCTTGAGCGACGTAGTTGAGTTCTTCAAGGAGCTCGATCAGGGTTTCCCGGATCTCCGGGTTCCGATCAACAACCAGGATCCGTTCACCACGACCTTTTCTCGGATCACCCGGATAGGAAATCTCTTCACTCAGTCGTTTATTGGTCGCGGGCAGGATAAGCTCGAAGGTCGTCTGCACACCCGGGTGGCTGTAAACGTCGACGTACCCGCCGTGATTCCGAACGAAGGTCTCCACGATCATCAATCCCAGACCCGTTCCCTTGCCACCGGGCTTGGTGGTGAAAAAGGGATCGAAGATATGAGCCAGATGTTCCACCGTGATCCCCTGTCCGAAATCACGAACAGAGAGAATCACCCAGTCCCCGGCCGGGAGGTTGAAGTCCTTGCGGGGTGTCTCTATCTCCGTCAGGAATCTGCGGACGGAGATGTTTATCCTTCCGCCGCCGGGCATGGCATCCACACCATTCAGGATCAGATTCATCAGGGCCTGCTCGAACTGCAGGTAGTCCGCTTCGACATCGGGCAGATCCGGTTTCAGATCGGTCACAATGCTGATCGATTGCGGCAGGGTACGCTCCAGCAATTCCACCGTATCTTCGATCAACCGGTTCGGATTCAGAACGACCGGCTGCCTGGTGCTGCCGCGGGCGAACGTCAGGAGCCTCTGCACCAGTTCAGACGCGCTGGTGGCGGCCTTTTCGATCCGCTCCGCGTGTTCGACCACCAGTGAATCGTTGCTGCGTTTCAATCGCAGCATCTGGGTCCAGGGCAGGATGATGCTGAGGATGTTGTTGAAATCGTGCGTGATCCCACTGGCCAGTGAGCCGAGGCTCTCCAGCCGCTGGGTTTTCATCAACTGGTTCTGCAGCTGGACCATTTCGGTGACATCGTGGATCACCGAGACTGTACCGATGCGGCTGTCCGTTTCATCCCTGAGATAGCTCAGCGTCAGGCTGGTGGTCAGGGTCTGCTGATCGCCGGTGAGCATCTCCGACTGGTAATTCCGGACTGCTTCCCCCTGCCGGAGCAGGTAGCTGAGATTGTGCCATTCATCTTCCCCTTGCAGGAACAGATTCGCGACCGGCAGATCGATGACCTCCCCCGCCTGGTACCCGAACATCTGCTCGGCGCCGGGACTGAAATAGATCACGATGCCATCTATATCTGCCGCGATGATGGCGTCGTCGGTGGAGGCCACCAGGGTGTCAGCGAACCGTGAGGGCACGAACGTCAGAACCTGATACCGCTGAATGATGTATACCAGGATAACGGCATTGATGATGCTGATGTTGGCGGCCATTTCAGGAACATCGACGCCCATGATCGGGAAGATGCCGGCAGTTATCGTCGCCACGATTATCGGGAGAACCGTTCCGACCAGAAGATAGAGCGTTGCCCGCCGTTCGTGTTCGGTACCCAGGGTTTTGACCCGCCGCCAGAAGACCATGCCGCCCGCCACCCACTCCAGAGCCAGATAGATCACCAGGGGATAGAAAGCGGGACCTACCGCCGGGCGATTCCCCCAGACATGGACTTCGATTTCAGGATAGACCGCTCTGGTCAACCAGATGAGTCCGAGGAAGATGAAGGGCGGAACAATGATGACGGCACGGAACCAGTTCTTCTTCAGCAACCGTGTCTGTTCACTGTAGAGGAGGGAGAAGACGAGATAAACACTCCCCATTCCAACATACCCCAGGGCTTCCAGGCGCACCCACTGCATGGCCATATCGGGAGTCCCGGCCGTACGCATGAAGAACTCCCCGATACTCCAGCCGGCGAAGCACAGCGCCAGATACGCCAGCGACCGGTTCACGCGGGAACGTGAGTCTTTCCCCATCACGAAGGCGGCCAGGGCCACGTTCGCCAGTCCCGAGATCAACGACAGCCAGCTGATGTAGTGTATTTCACCCATGAGAAGATGGATTGTCGCAATTCCGAGACAGCAGGTCAAGGTCCGTCAATCTCCATGTACATCTGATAAGGTGTTCATATATCCAACTGGCGCAGGTTATGAATACAGTGGATAATCACCGTTTCAAGGTCAGTGGACCGGATCAGGCCCGACACGTCCGGTGGAGAGAGAGCATGTCCAAACATCAGTTTACCGGTAAGCGCGCCATCGTGACCGGCGCCAGCGGCGGGATCGGCAGCTGCATGGTCAGGGACCTGACCGCCGCCGGTGTATCGGTCGGTCTTGTCGCCCGGCGGCGTGATCCCCTGGAAGAACTCCGGCGGGAGTGCTCAGCGAATCCCGGTCCAACCCTGGTTGCGCCGGCGGATGTCTCCGACCGGGACGCCCTCAATAATGCCGTCAAAGCCATCAGGGATGCCTGGGGAGGGATCGATATTGCCATCGCTTCCGCCGGCACCTACATCCGGGGCCTGGCGCTGGAGAGCGATCCTGCTCAGCATCTGGATCAGTGGCGAACCAGCTATCTGGGTGTCCTTCATCTCTTCCAGGCGGTCGTTCCCAATATGATCGAGGGAGGATGGGGTCGACTGGGAGTGGTCTCATCGGTAGACGCGCTTTCGGGAGTGCCGAAGGAATCAGCCTATGCCGCAGGCAAGGCAGCCGAAGCGTCACTGGCCGGCATCCTTCGCCAGGAACTGCATGGGACCGGTGTTCACCTGACGACGGTATTCCCATCGAGAACCGACACCGCGATGACGACTTCTCTGCAGGTACCCGGGATCTCGCGCAAGATCGAACCGGAACGGGTAGCGCGGGTTATGATCCGGGGAATGCTTAATAAACGGGCCCGAAGTATCGTTCCCTTCATCGGACCGAGGCTGCTGATCGGTGCCGATATTGCGAATACATACCTGAAGGACACGCTCGTCCGCCGTTTCAGACTCTCCGGCTGGCTGGAAGATGAGTGAATCAGTATGCAGATAACAATCATATCGATCGCCTTCCTGCTGACAGCCACCATCTCCCTGGCGGTCGCCGTCATCGCCTGGCGGAACCGGAGGCTGAACGAGGTCCCTCAGCTGGCATTCCTCCTGATCGTGATCAGTATCTACGCGTTCACCAGCGCCCTCGAAGTCGCTGCCCAGGGGATCGATAACAAGGCGTTCTGGATGCGCTTCGAGTATTTCGGTATCGCTCCGATCCCGCCGCTCTTTCTGGCCTCCACGATCGCCTATACCCGATGGCAGGAGAACTGGGTCCGGTACCTGTACGCCTTCGGCTGGATCCTGACGATCGTAACGATCCTCATGGTCTGGACGAACGGCTGGCATCATCTGCACTGGCAGAAGCTGAGCCTCGACGCCATTACCGGGAACCTGCTCTACGATCGAGGCCTCTGGTTCCCGGTCTGGGTGATCGGGGCCTACCTGATCATCTTCGTCGGCACAGTGAGAATGCTCCGCACGGCCTTCCTGCAGCGGCATCTCTTCCAGACCCAGTCGCTCCTGATACTCTTCGCCACCCTGGCGCCGTGGATCGGAAATCTGATCTACCTCTCTGAAGCCAACCCGGTTCCCGGGCTCGACTGGGCGCCGATCGCCTTCACCCTGACCGGTCTCTTCATGGCCGTCGCCATCACGCGGTATGGCCTCCTCTCACTCCTGCCGGTCGCCCGTACAGCCCTGGTGGAAGGGATGTCGGACGGCATGATCGTGGTTGATACCGAAGGGCGGGTGGTGGATGCCAACCGGGCGGCTCTCTTCCTGCTGCGGCATCACGGCAAGGTGCCGATCGGCAGCAGGTTGACGGAGGAGTTCCCCATTCTGAAAGACGATCTCGACGATCCTGCCGACCGGGTCGGGACACCGGTGGAGATCGAAACGGATGAAGATGACAAGCCTCGTATCATCGAGGCGGAGGTGACACCCTTCTTTATCGGCCAGGTGATGACGGGCGGACACCTGGTCGTGATCAGGGATGTGACCCGGAAGAAACTGGCCGAGAGGGAACGGGAACTGCTCATCAGTGAACTGCAGGACGCCCTGAAACAGGTGAGCATGCTCGAAGGGCTGCTGCCGGTCTGCTCAAGCTGTCACAACATTCGGAATGATGCCGGGGAATGGGAACGGATGGATGTCTACATCGAGGAACACTCCTTGGTGGAATTCAGCCACAGCATCTGCCCGGCGTGCGCCAGGAAGCTCTATCCCGACAGCGGTCTGGCCAGGAAGGACTGAACCACGCCCCGTCAGGTCCTCACCTGTCGGGGCGCGCTCGATCAGCAGGTAAACACATCAACCGCCCCTGCGAAGGTACACGTTCCCGTTGCAGGTCCGGATCCGGATAACGTTCTGCCCGCTTCCGAACTCGGCTCTCCCGTAGATGTACTTGCGCGGGGAGCCCTGGCTGGAGTCCCAGGTGTCGGTCCGCTCCTCACGCAGATCGAAATCGCTCCTGATCTGATAGGTACGTCGAGCGTCGCGGGTGTAGCTGAGTTCGATCTCAACGGTCATGGCCAGATCTTCAGGAAGCGTCAGATAGACGTCTCCGTATCCCGATCGCAGGTCAACATCACGCTGACCCTCGGCCGGATCGCCGGTCATGGTCACGCGGATCTCCCCGGCACCCGTCGAGGCCTCAACCCGGCTGGTGACGTTCTCGATCGTGATGTCCCCACCGCCGGTACTGGTTTCGATCCAGCCATCGACGGTACCGATCATGATATCGCCCCCGCCGGTTCTGGCCTTCAGCCAGGCACCCGCGGAGCGGACGTGGATTCCGCCTCCTCCGGTTGAGAGATCGGCCCCGCTCGGAGCGTCCTCAACCTCGATGGAGCCACCCGCGTTCCTGATATGCACCACCTCACCCGGATAGGTGCGATCAGGAGTCACGACGTTCCGGTAGATGACCTCGCCACCACCCGAAGTGGCTCTGAAGTCACCCCTCACATTCTCGACCAGGACGGCTCCTCCCCCGGTCGAAACCCTGCCGTCGAGTTCGGAGTCGTGGACGGTGATCTCGCCGCCGCCGGTCGTGAGCTGTATGGTCCCCTTCAGATTTCGCAGGTTGAGTTCCCCGCCGGCAGTGCTTCCCTCGATCCGGCCTTCGATATCGGTGAGGGAGATCTCCCCTCCCCCGGTCCGCAGGTTGAGGTTGAAACCGCGGGGGACCCGGACCTCGATCACAATATCGACCCTCTGCACCCGGCGGAGCCGCTCCGACCGGATGATGAGACTCTGACCGCGCTGATCGAACTCGAACCGGAACGCCTCCGGATCGGTATTCCGGAAACGGACCCGGGCTTCGGCGTGTGTTTCATCCCAGCCCCTGATATCGATCGATCCCCCGGAGGAGACGCTGACCTCAAGGTTCCGCTCCCCGGAGAGATCGAACTCGTGTTCGATCGTCTCCTGGGAACAGGCCTGCCAGGACGCCGCCCCGAACAGGAGCAGGGATCCCGTCAGCAGACCGCTGACAGTTCTGATTCTGCTCATGGCTTCTACTCCTTGTCCTTCACCGTGAGGGTGACCTTCATCTCCATGCTCATGGGGATGTCCATACCTCCGGCGGAGATCCCGCCGCCCATACTCATGGTCATCTCGCTGATCAGGATCTTGCCGGTGTCGGCTGCGATCCAGGTGGAACCCTCACCCGTTCCGGAGAGCATCATGTCCATCTCGGCGCCCTGTATATTACCGCCGCCGATGAGACTGCTCTCCCCGGAATTGCCGATACGGAAGGCCGGCCGGCCTTCATACGTTCCCGCCTCCAGGCATCGATAATTCTCCGAGTTGGCCATCTCCAGCTCGAGGCCCATGATGCCGAAGGGATAGCTGGTCTCCCTCCCCCACTCCGCCTCTTCGACCAGCTTGCCTTCCGGAAGGATCTGGAAAGGGATCTGCAGGGTCTGGTCCATGAAGGCGTCGTTACCGATGAAGTCGACGAACGGGTTGTCCTCCAGGCCGGAGCTCTCGACGATCTTCCCCTGTTTGTCGAGCGTGACTGCAGCCACCTCCCCGATCAGTTCACTGACATCGGGCACCATGCCGGTCGGATCGGGCTGGTCGGCAGTGACCGTGGCGTCCTGGAAGGTGATATCAAAGGTTCGGGGTCCGGTCGATACGACCTCGAGGATCACCGAGGAGGTGGAAGCCATGACCTGTTCCCCTGCTCCCGGTACCTCGATGGTTGTGGTCTGCATGGTCTTGATTTCATAGGTGACCGTCGTGCCCTTGTCCCATTCGTACATCGCTCCTGCTGCACCCGCCCTCGAACCGGCCATCCCGCCCGCGCAGGCAGTGAAGAGCATGCTCACTGCCAGAAGCGCGACTACCGGAGAATAGCGTGTGATCGATCTCATGGTGTGCCTCCTGCCGCCTGTTACATGATCTATACCTAAAAATCTTATGTATAAGAAACTACGGATTTGACGGATCAGGGTTTCAATCGATTTCCGGTTTTTTTACCCTGAATAGACACTCAGTGTATACGCTGACCCGGCCTGCAAGGCACCCGAGAACTGGCTGATCTCCAGGTAATAGGTTCCCTGCTGAAGGAACCTCTGGATGCGGGCGTTGTTGTTCTCCCCACCATCATCATCCTCCCCGATCAGGTTCCCCTCGATATCCAACAGCTTCATGACCGAATCGTGCTCACCCGAAGTCTCCATGATCACCGTCATCCCGTCGGGGACCTGGATCCGGAACCAGTCCACATCATCCGCGGGGTTGAAGGTGTGTCGCTGGGGCTCACCGTCGATGATGAATGGTGTGGCTTCTTCGATCGAATTGTCGGGCTCGAATTCGTCCGACTCGACGTAGTCGATCCAGGCACTGATCGAGTAGGGACCGCTGCCGCTCTCATCGTAATGTCTCACGCGTGCGTAATACCGGCCCGGTTCTTCAATGCCGAACCGGACCAGGGCATTCCCGGTGCCCGAGCCGTCATCATCTTCGGCCAGCAGGTCTCCGGAGGAATCGTACAGGTCGAGCCAGGTATCGAGATCTCCCGCTGTTTCGATAGTGAGGGAAACCTGTCCCTGTCCGATCCGGCTGATGTCGATCGCATACCAGTCCATATCACCGGCGGGTATGAGCAGAGTGGAAAGCCAATCTCCATCGGCGTTCAGGAGCGTCGCGCTGGACATGCTGTTGTTCGGTTCGTACGGATCATCACCATACATTTCCACCATCGCCACGATCCCGTAGGCGCCGGTGATCGTCTCATCGTATCCGTTCACCCGCACCCAGAAGCGCTGGCCGGGACTGACCGTAAATCTGACCAGGGCATTGTGATCGTCATGATCATCGTTCTCCGTGACGAGAGTGTATGGATCGTCCGGCCCGAAGACGCTCAGATAGGTGTCGGTCTGGCCGGTGGTATGGACTTCGACCGAGGCCAACCCGTCGATCTCTTCGAAGTCGAGCAGGAACCAGTCCTCATCCTCTTCCGGCATGATGGTGTGACCGTAGAGCATCTCACCGATCGGGAGCAGCCGCGGGTCATCGATCCCGTCCGGTTCGTGCTGATCACCCCCCTCCCCGCCCATTACCGAACCGACCAGGAGGGCCCGGAGAGGATCGGTGGCGGCAAAAGATCGTTCGAATCCGCCGAGGATGGCCGAGTCGGCCTCCCTGATCAGCTGGATGGTGACGTAGATGTCATCTTCGGCGGGGTAGACCGCAACGGTGAGGCGGTAGTGCGGCATCGCCCCGGTGGAGGAGGGCTGCGATATCACCGTGATCCAGCGGCCGCCGGCTGCCACCAGCCGGTTCGAGATCACCTGGGTGAACAGGGTTACCAGCCGGGTTTCCATCATCCCGCTCTGGAACCCGGCCACCACTATCCGGTGCGGATCACCCGCCTGGCGCGGCAGGGTGGAGATCACCAGTTCCGTTGCCTCTTCGGCGATCGATGTCACCGGCGCCGGGAGCGGTCCGGTCTGCCGGGCCGAAACGGCGGTACAGGTAATGACAAAAACCAGGACGGAAATGGTGATTCGCTTCATGACGGTCTCCTCTCGAAGAGGTCACCATACACCACATCCCGACTTCGGGGGAAGAAATCAGGGATAGACCAGTCGCCAGGCCGTGACAGTATTGCCGAGGAAGGTGGGAACGACGAGCAGATCGAGGTCCCGGATGAATTCCATGTCCGCGAGGTTCCGGCCCGATCCCCTGATGTCGAGGATCTCCACCAGATCACCACCGGGAGAGATGAGGACAGCCTCCCCTTCCCACAGGGTCACCAGGTAGTTGCCGTCACGGTCTACCCGGATACCGTCGATCACCCGGCCGCCGAGCGCGACGATGTCCCGGACCGCCTTCGTTCCGAGGTCGATCGCCTTGAAGAGGCAGTCCCCGGAACTCCCGACGAGAAGCTCCCCGTCATGGATGAAGAGTCCGTTCGCCCGGTGGATCTCAATTCCCTCTTTCCAGACCTCGAATTCACCATCACGGAACCGGTAGATCTGACTCGTATACCCGAGCGGTGGGGAGGTGTCGGAGATATAGATGGAGCCATCAGCATCGATCACCAGATCGTTCAGGAACCGGGCGCCGGGCGCCGGGTAGCGGTTCACGATCGATCCCGTTCCGGTATCGATTTCAACCAGGTTGCCGACACATTCGACCACATAGAGCCGGTCTGAGTGGAGGCCCATCCCGCAGGGACCATCGAGCCCGTCCACCCAGTGCAGGTCGAGGATCTCACCCTCCGGGCTCACCTTTGAGATGAATCCCATTCCGGCTCGAGCGGCCTGGGTCCGGTCGTAACTCGAGACATACAGTAACTCCCGATCGGGATCGTAGAGGACCGATTCGGGGACACGGAATTCCGCCGGGGTCTCCCAGACCGGGAGAAGCCGGGCGTGATCCTTCGGGTAATCATCGAAGATCCGGTCGGCCCGCATAGCGAAACGCCAGGGATCGGCCGTTGATTTCAGCACGATCAGGATCTCGGTCAGCCCGCGATCGAACATGACCTCGAATCGCCCGGATCGTTCAACATTTTCGACGGTGCGGCCGGCCGGGTTACCGGATGGGGCGGCAGCATGATCGAACCTGGTCTTATTGATGAAAAGGGCCAGTTCACCGGTGAATTCGAGTGATAACGTGGCGGATCGGGACTCTCTGTTGAAGATCGTCGACCTGGCGACGACCGCTATCGGAGCGTCTCCTGTCCGGGTTACGTACCCCGAGACATCAACCAGGCCGCCCGATTCCGCTTCAACCTGCTGCCACTGCATCATGTGGAGACTGAAGAAGTTCGGATACTCTATGGCTGTGATGTCGAGCTGGACCGCCGGGAAGGGTGCTGAGAGTTCCCATCCCGGGACCGGGTGCTGACCAGAGACGGCGGACGGCGACACCACTCCGGCTGCCATCACGGTGAGCAGAACCGACTCGATTGTCACCCGACCCGTCATTCAGCCTCAAGGGCGCGGACAGGATCGATCCGGGAAGCCCGACGGGCCGGAAGCCAGCTTGCCACCAGGGTTGTAAGGAGCAGCAGGACCACGCCCCCGACCATGGCCATCGGTTCGATGGGACTGATCCCGTACAGCACTCCCGAGATCCCGATCGATGCCGCCAGACCGAGCAGGAGACCGATCGTCAGCCCGATGACGGTCAGGAGCACCCCCCGACGCACCACATGTCTGATGACCTGTCCCGATTGTGCCCCCAGCGCGATCCGGATCCCGATCTCCCTGGTCTCCTGACTGACCGAATAGGCGATCAGTCCATAGAGGCCGAGGCTGGCCAGCAGGAGCGCCAGAACAGCGAATCCTGAAACCGCCCAGGCAATGAGCCGGGAGGGCAGGAAAGCGAAATCGAGCTGGTCATCCATCGTCTGCATGCGCGAGATAGCCAGCGCCGGATCGATATCCCGGATGATCTGACGGACCGGATCGAAGAGAACCCTGGGATCCTCGTCAGTGGCTACGTGGATATTCAGCCCGCCACGATAGTGTTGAGTGACCGGACGAAAGAAATATGGTTTGGGTTCCTCACTGATCGAGAAGTACCACTGATCGAGAAGTACCGACCGGTCGGCACCGTTCCGATCACAACATAGGGAGTACCATCCTCCCCGCCGAGCCGAACGATCCGGTTGATCGGATCCTCACCGGGCCAGAAACGATCACCGAACGCCTCATTAATGACCATGACCGGGTCGGAGTCCACCCTGTCCTCATCAGTGAATCCTCTCCCTCTGACGATCGGGATCCCCATCGCGTCGAAGTATCCGGTGGAGATTTCGGTGTGCCCGACCGATGGCTGGGTCGGAAGCGGCGATTCCCACCCTTCAGGCCAGACCCAGGTAGAGTTGTTCGACAGTGAGAGTGGAACAAGGGAAGCGAATCCCACCCCGCTGACCGCTGAATGGGCCTGCAGGCGCTCTTCCAGGTCACGATAG
>JALGWK010000135.1 GCA_025774205.1 bacterium | reverse complement strand
CCGGCTCCCCATCAGGGGTACCAGGGTGGTGGCCACGAAGAGACTGGCCGCCAGGCTCACGCAGATGGTGATGGCCATGTCCTTGAACATCACCCCCGCGATCCCCGGCACGAAGAGGATCGGCACGAAAACACTGACTGTAGTGAGGGTCGAGGCCGTGATGGCGGTCAGGATCTCGGAGGGTGCTGCCGTCCTCCATGAACCGGACCGTGTTCTCCAGCACCACGATGGCATTATCCACGAGCATCCCGATCGCCAGCGCCAGACCCGCCAGACTGATGATGTTGAGATTCAGGTCAAGCAGGTACATCACAAAGAACGCGAAGAGCATGCTCAGCGGCATGCTCATGGCCACGATTACGCTGGCCCGGAAATTCCGCAGGAAGATGAGCAGTACTATCCCGGCCATGATGAATCCGAGAACGGCGGTATTGGCCAGGTTGCCGAGAGAACGCTGGATGAAACCGGACTGCTCGAAGATGGTGGAGAGTACCACCCCCTCAGGCAGGAGGGAGTTGATGTGCGGGATCTCCCGCAGGACCCCCTCGCCCACCTTCACAGTGTTGGCGTCCGACTGCTTCATCACCACCATCATCACGCCCGGAGCGCCGTTGATGTGGGTGCCGGCGAGTTCCTCGGCGAACGTGTCCACCACATTGGCGACATCCTGGACCCGGACCGGGGTGGTTCCGGCGTACCCGACGATCGTCCGGGCGATCTGGTTCACGTCGGTATACTTGCCCTGGGTGTGGACCGAGTAGGTGATCTGCCCCTGGTCGAAGGTGCCGGCCGGCATCTGCATGTTCTCCATACGGATGGCGTTGATCACCTGGGCCGAGGCGATACGCCGGGCGCGCATCCGGGTGGGATCGAGTCGGACCTGGATCTGCCGGTCCTGACCTCCTGACACAGTGGCCAGAGCCACGCCCGGGACCCGCTCCAGCATCGGTTCGATCCGTTCCTTCGCGATCGCTCTCAGCTCATGGGTGGGCAGATCACCAGATACTCCCATGAAGGAGATCGGCATCATGCTGGGATCGAAGGCCACCACGAGGGGAGATCGCGGTTCCCCAGGCGAATTCCAGCAGAATGAAGGCCACTCCCTGCCGGGAATCGCTGGTGATGTCCCTGATCCCGCTCACGGAGGAACACGCCTTCTCGATGGGGCGGGTGACGAGCGATTCGATGTCCTCAGGACTTGAACCCTCGTAATCGACGAAGACCACGGCCATCGGGAAGGTGATGTCGGGGAACAGTTCCACCGGCAGCAGCGCCAGCCCCATGAACCCGAAACCTGTCAGGGCGATGTAGAGCATGCTGAAGGTGACTGCCCGCTTGACGGCCAGACGGGGGAGGTTCATCGATTGCCACCTTCCCCCATCCCGCTGTCATCGTTCCGGAACCGGATCGGGGCGCCGTTCGAGATCTGGTACTTGCCCGTGGTGATGACCTGTTCTCCGACGGTGATGCCTCTCCGATCACACCGACCCGGACATCCCTCAGACGGGCCGTGTTCCCATCAGCGATATAGACCTGGGCCATGGTCAGATCGCTGACTCCGGACTGGTTTCCACCCGCCGAGATCAGGGGCGCGTTGGTTACATAGCGGAACTCATCGATGAGAGCGTCGATCGGAATCACCACCACCTCATCCACGGTCGCGACGACCAGTTCGACTTCGGCGAACATGCCCGCTTTCAGTCGCCCATTCTCGTTGTCCAGGCCTACTTCGATCCTGGTCATCCTGGTCAGCGGATCGAGTATCGGAGCGATGTTGATGATCTCGCCCTCGAACACATCTCCCGGCCATGAGGAGACCCTCACCCTGGCCGGTATCCCGAGCTGGATCTGACCGAGCCGCTCCTGACTGATTTCTGCCACCACGCGGACTGTTCTCATATTCACGATCCGGAACACGGGGAATCCGGGACCGGCGAGATCACCGGCCTCAAGGTTCCGTTCACCGATCACTCCGTCAAAGGGGGCGGTTATGGTCGCGTTCTGCGAACTGGCCAGCGCTCCGTTGAGACCGGCCTGGAGCTGTTCCTCCTGGGCCTCTGTAGCCTCCAGCTGGGTTTTCATGCCTTCGAGGGTCTGGTTGGCGACCGCGCCTGCTTCATGGAGCCGCCGCGTGCGCTCATATTCGATGCGAAGGTTCGCAAGCGTGGCCTGGACCGCCCGCAGATTGGCTTCCATCTGATCCACCCCGGCCTGGACACTTTCATCCCGGATCCGGGCCAGGACCTGACCCTCTCTGACCCGGTCTCCCACATCCACCAGGACACTCGTCAACCGGTCGGGGATCTGTCCGAACAGCCGGACCGACCGACCGGCGATCACATCACCGGAGAGCTGGATGGTCCGCTCGAGGGATCCCACGGTGGCATCCATGATCTCAACAACCACCCCCTGGACGGCAGCTTCATCATCCGCGGGCGGGGCACAACCTGGCAGGCCGCTCATGATGATCAGCGCTGTTGTCGCGATCAGCGACACTCCCGACATCCTCATGATTGAACTCGCTTCTCTTCTCTGTTCCTGCATGTCATTACCCTCAGTAGCTGATCGGCTGGCCGACGGCTTTCTCGATCCGGGCCAGGGCGATGAGGTAGTCGTAGAGTGACTGGAAGTGGTTCTGTCGCGCCATCGTCAGGGCGAGCTGACTGTCCATCAGTTCCACGCTGGTCATCATCTCGTTCTCGAAAGAGATCTGCGCGATCTGAAGCGCCCGCTCCGCGATGGCGACATTGTCGACCTGGGCGAGGTATGACTCTTCTGCCGCCTGCAGATCGTTCAGCGCCTGTTCGATCTCGGCGCCGATGACCTGTTCGAACTGAGCGACCATGATCCGGGCCTGTTCCCGACCCGCCGTGGCGATCTGCTTCCTGCTTCTCGCGGCGAAGCCGTCGAAAATGGGGAAAGCGACGATGAGGTTGGCCATGTAACTGTCGTTGTAATTGTCACTGAGCAGGGCATCGTTGGAGCGGAACGAGAAAATCCCGTTCAGGAGCAGGGCCGGCAGGCGGCTGGCCGAGGCCATCTTCACGCCGAGTTCGGCCCGCTGCACGCCGAGTCGGGCGTTCTGCAGGTCGACCCGGTTCGTCAGCGCGCGCTGTCGAAGGTCCCCGAGGGTGAGGTCGACCGGCATGTACCGCAGTTCTCCCTCGAGACGGATCTCTTCATCCGGCTGAAGACCGAGCAGGAGGTTGAGGCCGATCCGCACCTGCCTGATCATCGATTCAGCCCGGGTTACTCCCGGTTTCAGGTTGGCGACCTGCACCTGGGCCCGGAGGAGATCGAATTCGCTCGCGGCGCCCTGGGCCAGGCGCTCGGCCGCGATCTCCTGCTGCCGCCCGGCCTGCGCGAGGGCGTCCCGGGCGACATTGAGACCCTCCTCGGCGAGGAGTACGCCGTAGAATGTCTGGGTCACCTGCAGGACGATATCGAGACGGCTGCTCTCCAGGCTGTTCTTCGTGATATCGAGCGCCGTGCGGGCGTCGGCGTAGCCATTGCGGACCAGGCCCCATGTCGCGAGCGGCAGGTCGAGATTCATCGATCCCTGGAAGTCCTGCGTGAAGTCGAGTTTCAGGTTGTCCTCCGGCGGGGGCATCCCGGGGATGGCGAAATCCTTGAACGGATTGGGGATGACCTGGACCTTCTCCGCGAAATTCCACAGGGTGCTGAAACTGGCGGTCGGGAGCATGGCTCCCCTGGCGCCGAGCACCACTCCCTCGGCCGAATAGATCTGCTGCTGCGCGGCCAGCAGGGTGGGGTTCTGCGCCTCAGCGAGCTCGATCGCGGCCTCGAGCGTGAGGGTTCGCGTCGGACCGCCCCGGTTACTCTGTGCCAGCAGGGGAGGGGTCCACAGCATGATGACCGGTATCAGCACAACCGGGATCAACAGGGACAGATTTCTTGTTCGTCTGTTCGACATGTCGGATCTCACTTGGTTATCTCCTGGGCGCCAAGAAGCTCCAGGATGAGACTGGTCGTTTCGGCCACATTCTCGGTCAGCGGTTCAGAACTGTCGGTCATCACCGAGTAGCGGAACTCGGCCGTGATAATGTCCAGCACGAGGAACGCCGCCTTGTGCGCGTTCATCTTCCTGAACACGCCCTCTTCCTGCCCCTCGGTGATGAATCCGGATATGAAGTCTATCAGCTGCATCCAGTTGTTCCTGAGGGGTCCTCCGAAGGTGTCCTTCATCGAGATACTCGTTCGATCCCCCTCACGAACCAGGATCTGGTGGATGTCGCGACCGGTCTCGAAGAATTCGAGGAAGAGCTGTACGAACATCCGGAGCCGCTCCACGCGGGTCGTGTCCGGCGTGGAGAGGGTCTCGACTCCGATCTCCCGGGCGCGACCGCTGCCCCACTCGATCAGGGTCCGGAAGAGTTCCTGCTTGTTGGAGAAGTAGTTGTAGACCGTCCCCTTCGAGACCTCGGCGGCTTCGGCGATCATGTCCATGGTGGTGGCTTCAAAGCCGTGTTCGGCGAAGAGCGACACTGCCCGCTCAAGGATGAAACGGCGATGGAACTCCCTCTCGCGTTCTTTCCTGCTGGGCATACCGGAACCTCGTTGGACGGATCTTGAACTGACAGGTCATCTGAATGACTGAAGAGTCAAAATATTGACCATCGGGTATTCAGCAAGTACAAACGGTCCTGATCGATAATGGTTTCATTTTGACTGCCGACCCGGTTGCCATCTACCGTCTGTTCATGATTACCGGAGATCTGCGCGCGTGTGCCCTTGATATTCTGGCGGCGGTCCTCGATGCGGCTCATCCCCATCAGCTGATGTCGGACGCCATCAGCCTGAGGGGAACGGTTCTGAGTATAGACGGCCTCCGTGGCCGTCATATGGAACTCGATCTGACCGATTTCGAGCGGATCGTGGCGGTCGGCGCCGGGAAGGCCACCGCGCCGATGGCGGGGGCGCTGGAGGACCTGCTGCAGGCGAGACTCGAAGGGGGTGTGATCTCGGTCAAGTACGGCCACTCGGTCCCTCTCGACCGAATCGATGTAAGGGAAGCAGGGCATCCGGTCCCCGATGAGAGCGGCCTCTCGGCCACCGGGGAGATCCTGACAACTCTTTTCACTCTTGGATCCACTGATCTTGTGTTCGTCATGCTCTCCGGGGGCGGCAGCGCCCTCCTCGACGCCTACCCCGATCCGATCACTCTCGATGACGCCCAGACCACCTTCTCCGTGCTCCTCAATTCAGGGGCGCCGATCCAGGAGATCAACGTCGTCCGGAAGCACATTTCGAGTGTGAAGGGCGGCCAGCTGGCACGTCTGGCTCAGCCGGCGACCGTGATCACCCTTGTCCTGAGCGATGTCATCGGTGATCCGCTCGATAGCATCGCTTCAGGACCCACCGTCCCCGATCCGAGTACCTTCGGAGACGCGCTTGCCATCCTCGACACGTATGGGGTACGGGAGCAGATTCCACCCACGGTCATGGAACACCTGGAGATGGGCGGGAGGGGAGAGGTGCCGGAGACGCCGAAAGAGGATGACGAGGGCTGGGACCGCTGTGCCACTTTCCTGATCGGCAACAACCAGCTGGCCATGGATGCCGCAGCCAATCGGGCCGGTGAACTGGGCCTGAAGCCGATGATCATCACTTCGACCATGGAGGGAGAGGCTTCACAGGTCGGGCGGGAGATGGCCGGAACCCTGAAACGGACGCTCGAGACCGGGGATCCGCTGGAGCCGCCCTGCTGTCTCATCGCCGGCGGTGAGACAACCTGCACCCTCAAAGGGATCTGCGGTACCGGCGGCCGGAGCCAGGAACTCGCCCTGGCGGCCGCGAAGGAACTGAGCGGAACCGACCTCGCGGTTCTGCTGTCGGCCGGCACTGACGGCACCGATGGTCCCACCGACGCCGCCGGCGGGATCGTGGACGGGATGACCGCCGGAGCGGGTCTGGAAGCGGGACTCGTTCTCGAAGAGTACCTTGAGGGCCACGACGCCTACCCCTACCTGCAGTCGACCGGGTGCCTGATCAGGACGGGGCCGACGATGACCAATGTGATGGACATCGTGCTCCTGCTTGCCGGAACGGAGTGATGCGGAGCCTGCCGACGTACGGCTGGGCGGGAGCGCTCATCCTGGCTATCGGCTTCGGAGCGAACCTCTTCACTGAATCCCTTTTCTTCCACACCTTCTTCACGCCCTGGATGTGGACCGGGTACCTGTTCCTGACCGACGCCCTGGTGGCCCGTCTGACCGGCCGGTCGTGGCTCACTCCCAACCCCCGCCGGTTCCTCGGTCTCCTTCCGGTCAGCCTGATGCTCTGGCTCATCTTCGAGGGGTACAACCTCCACCTCAGGAACTGGCAGTACATCGGTCTCCCGGCCAGTCCCTTAATCGAGTCGATCGGCTACGTGTGGTCGTTTGTTACCATCTGGCCGGCACTCTTCATCACGGCCGACCTCCTGGAGGCCATCGGGCTGAAGGCGCGCGGCCGCCCCCTCACGATCACCCCGGGGAGACTGCGGGCCTGGTTCCGGTTCGGCCTGGTCATGGCGATCGGTCCGCTCCTGCTGCCCGGTCACCTCACCACCTACACCTTCGCCATTGTCTGGGTGGCCTTCATCTTCCTGCTCGAACCGCTGATATACCGGCGACCGGAGGTGCGATCACTGCTGCGGGAGGCCGGGCAGGGAGTATGGACACGCTGGGTCAGTCTCGGCCTGGGCGGACTCCTCTGCGGCCTCATCTGGGAATCGCTGAACGCGCTCTCCACCGCTCGCTGGGTCTACATCTTTCCCCTGTTCCAGAACTGGAAGCTCTTCGAGATGCCGCTCCCCGGTTTCCTCGGTTTCATCCCCTTCGCCTGGGAAGCCTCGGCCATGTACGCCTTCTGGCTGCTGGCCCGCTC
>JALGWK010000505.1 GCA_025774205.1 bacterium | reverse complement strand
CGCTCGATCGCCGGTCGGGGTCTGGCGGTCGACTGCCCCGACTTCACCCGCGGCGCCTGGCAGAACCGGGAGCCGCTCGGGATCGTCGAGGGGTAGGGGATTACTTCTTCACCTTCTTCACGGTGACCTTTTCGATACCGAGATCCCGGGCGATCTTCACCAGGAGGTAACCGGGATCGTCTTCACCGCTCCCCTCGGGGATCAGGATGAGGAGGGCGATCCCGGGATTCTGCTCCTTCAGCCGCCGGAGGATATCTTCCACCTCCTCGATCGGGACCGCCGCCCGGTCCGTCAGTATCAGGCCCGCCCCCTCGATCGTGACCGCGGACCGGTCCATGAGCACCAGGCCCGCCTCGTCGACGGTCAGCACCGCCCGGATCGGAACCGTGAGACTGTCGTGGATGGCTTCCAGGGCCCGGTCATGAATGTGGATCACCACTCTCGTTGGTTCGATCACGACCGAGGAGGTGTCCACTTGCACTATGACGTACGGTCTTACATCGATGGCCGTGTCCACTTCCACCCTGACATTTGGTTCGAGCCTCAACCGATGCGGCGTCAGGTGGATCTCGAAGGCCCGGGTAGAGAGTGAGTCGTGGCCGACCAGGGCAATCACATTGACGCTGTCCGCTCTCACTTCCAGGGCGATGGCCCGCCGCAGGGAATCTGAGAGGACACGCCTGATCTGGAGCGCTGTTGTGATCCTCTCCACCGGCAGCCGGATGTACGCCCGGATTTCGTCGCGGACCCGTTCGATGGCGACGATCCCCTCCCCATAGGTGACGGTATCGATCTCCAGTGCCTCGGTCAGCCGTTCGAGATCGCTGACCTGAATGGTGACCGGTTGTTCAGGGTTGGCCCCCACGATACGGATCTCGGAGTACGTTCCCGGTTCTGTGATCTCGATCAGTTCATCGATCAGTTCGTCGACCTCGAACCGACCGGAGAGCGCCGGCGTGCTGTAGGTCTCGTCGTGATGGATGGTGAGGGCAAGGATCGTATCCGGAACAGCCTCTGCTGACGTCATCGCGTACGTCGGGGAGGAAAGACTCACGATGGCCCGGAAGGGCGCCGGTTCGCCCAGCGGATTCCACACCATGGCCTGGAAGATGAGAGAGGCCGCCACCGCCGCCGTCGCGATCGCCACCTGGCGGACCCAGCGGGGCATCCGGCGGGATCCCGACCGGTGTCCGGTTCCGGCCTTCCTCCCGTCCTGTGAAAGGATTCCATCGTGATCGAGCCGGCGCAGGACTGCTGCGGCGGAATCACCCCGGGTGTCCTCCGGGGCCCAGGCCCCGAGACGCTGTTCGAGGCCGTCGAACGATTCCCATTCGGACCGGCACTCATCGCACAGCTGACGGATCGGGATGTCTCATCGGAAATCACCTTCCTCGAGGGGGATCAGGACCTTCCTGAGTCTCATGACACCGCAGTACATACGGGATTTGACTGTTCCGAGGGGGATGCCTAGGGTCTCGGCGATCTCCCGGTAGGTGAGGTCGTGATAGTAGTTGAGCAGGATCACCTGCCGTTCGGCGTCGGAGAGGGTCTGCAGGGCGCCGTGGAGGAGTCTCTTGTCCAGCGATCGCTCCGAATCCCCGCCGTCATCATCGATCGGCAGCAGGTCCCCAGCGGCGCTCTCCTCCCTGATCGCGGCGCGTTCCCGTCGCTTCAGTTCATTCAGACTGAGGTTGGCGGCGATACGGAAGAGCCAGCTCCGGAAGCGGCCACGTCGGGAATCGAACCGGTCGAGATTGCCGAAGGCCCGGATGAACACCTCCTGGGCGATATCCTCGGCGTCGTCGCGATCGGGCATGAAGCGGATGAGATAATTGAGGATCGCGTCAGAGTGGCGCTGGACGAGCATCTCGTAGGCTCGCCGTTCGCCCTCCAGGGCCCGATCTATCAACACCTCGTCGGTCATTGGTGGCTCCCGTTCAGGGACCTCATGAACTGTTCTCACCCTTACTACCGGGCCGGGACCGGATTGGTTCGCGGAGATTCCCTGATCGGCAGGCGGAGATCACCCTTCTGGCAGACGGAGATTTCCCGATTGGCAGGTGGAGATTTCTCATGAACCGGTCGGTGACCCCGGTTACACTCCTCCTGTCCGGAAAGGAGGCAACGGTTGCACGGTTCTCAGGAGACGAACAGCGGGATCACGCGCCGCGAGTTCAGCCGCAAGGCGGGGCTGGCAACCCTCTCGCTCACCCTGGGCGGATGCGCCTCCGACCAGCAGATGCAGGGCGCGAAGCCGAACTTCATATTCATCCTGATCGATGACATGGGCTGGAAGGATGTCGGTTTCATGGGCAGCCGGTA
>JALGWK010000134.1 GCA_025774205.1 bacterium | reverse complement strand
GGAAATGCTCGGCCATGCCGACATCTCCACCACCCAGATCTACACCCGGGTTGACCGCACCTACCTGAAGGACGTCCACCGGACGTACCACCCGCGGAGTTGAATCGTGACGGTCTACCCACGCCTCCACTGCCCGGAACCCGGATCTGATCTCTCAGCCCTGATCACGGAACGCCTTGAGGGTCCGGCTCTTGATGCCGTCGGAGAGGTCAGTCAGTGCGCCATGAGGATGGGGATCCCGACCTGCCTGGTCGGCGGCCCGGTCCGCGATCTGCTGCTGGGCAAGGAATTGACCGATCTCGATGTGGTCGTGGTGGGCGATGGGATCGCCTTCGCCCGGGAACTGTCGGGGCTCGCTGATCGTGAGATGGTGCCCTTCTCACGGTTCGGCACTGCCTTCGTGGTCCTCTCCTCCGGCATCAGGATAGACGTCGCCACCGCCCGTCGTGAGAGCTATCCGGAGGCCGGTGACCTCCCGCTGGTTGAACCGGCGACACTGGAAGAGGATCTTCGGCGGCGGGATTTCACCATCAATGCCATGGCGATCCGACTCGGACCGGACCGTTACGGCTCCTTCATCGATCTCCACGAGGGGTGCCGGGATCTCCGCGCCGGAGTGATCCGGGTTCTGCACGAGGGTTCCTTCAGGGATGATCCCACGAGGATCCTGCGGGCCGTCCGGTTCCGATCCCGGCTCGACTACGAACTTACGGCGGAGACAGGGGAACTGCTGCATGAAGCTGTGGCTGGAGGGCTGCTCGAAGAGATCAGCAGGGAACGTATCCGCGAGGAACTGGTCTTGATCCTTTCAGAAGAATCGGTCATCGATGCTCTCGCAATGCTCAGTGATACAGGCACATGGGACGCTCTCTTCAAGTCATCTGTCAAGTCGCCGGAGGACACCGGGGAACTGTTCCGGCAGGGGGATGAAGCTCTCGAGTGGTACCTCGATTGTACTGCCGGGAGCAGAGAGGAAACGGTCGAGCCCTGGGTGATACGATGGCTTCTCCTGGGTGCCGACACCTCACCGGAGGTCTTCGCTTCGGTCAGTGACACCTTTCATATGGGGCGGGCAGTACGGCGCGCCGTGGGCGATCGAGCCGGCCGGTATGGCAGCGCGCTGGAGGCACTGCGGGCCGGCGGACACCTCTCAGACAGCGTCCTCTACCGGTCTCTCTCCGGACTCACTCCGGAGTCGATGGTGCTGCTGGCAAGGGAGGGCGAAGAAGTGGCCAGGCGCGGAGTGGCCCGGTTCCTCACCCGCCTGGTGGATATGGATCCGTTCGTGGACGGGAACGATCTCAGGGAGATGAACGTGGAGGAGGGGCCGCTCCTGGGAGAGATCCTGGAGGCGATCTTCGAAGCCCAGCTTGATGGCAGGGTCACCGACCGCGCCGCGGCGCTCTCCCTGGCGCGCGATCTGGCGACCGCGTCCGGGAAAGGTCGTTGACGGAACCACCCGGGCGTTACTGATTAAAAAGATGCTCAACAACCTGAACCAGATACCTATCATCCTGCCAGCCATCCTGCTGGCGCTCTCCTTCCACGAGATGGCTCACGCCTGGGCGGCCAACCGGCTCGGTGATCCGACAGCCCGCATGCAGGGCAGGCTGTCGATGAATCCCCTCGTGCATCTCGACCCGATGGGTACCCTGGCGATCATCTTCTTCTCCATCGGATGGGCCAAACCGGTACCGGTCGATACGAGATACCTCCATAATCCCAGGCGCGACATGTTCTGGATCGCCTGCGCGGGCCCGCTCTCGAACCTCGCCCAGGCCGCGGTTCTCGGACTCGTGATCCGCCTCATCGGGCGGGGAACGGTCCTTGGCAGCATGCATGCCTTTCGCTCCGGTCTGGCGATGTCACTGACCGAGAGCCTGCTGGCCATGCTCTGGTTCGGATTCTTCATCAACATCGTACTGGCCTGGTTCAACCTTCTGCCGCTGCCGCCACTCGATGGTTCGAAGATCGTCCTGAGGTTCCTCTCGCCGGAGGCTACCGCGAGCTATCTCCAGTTCGGAAGGTTCGGCATTCTCATCCTTCTCCTCCTCGTATTCGTGTTCCCTATCCAGTTCTGGATGATCCTCGGGACCCCGGTCAACTTGACGGCGATCCTTTTAGGGGGTATTCCCGCCTTCTGAATACTGTTACAATTGTCCGGATGCACTCTTACACTCTATCAGGGGCAGTAGCAGTGGTCCGTCTGCGCCAGCGAGAACGTTTCCGAGCCCGAAGGGAGAACGACAGCGACCCGGCGGAGGAGGAGGCGGCAGAAGTCCTGCGGATACGGTTCCGTCCAGCGACTCCTGTCGGTGACAAGCGGATCCGCCCCCGCTCAGTTTCGTTGATGGTCGCGCTTTTCATAATCGTGCTTTTGGCGATACTCTTTCTCGGATAGCAAACTGGAGAAAGGAGAGAGATGGCGTTAAAACTGGGACAGATGCTCCTGAAGACCGGTGCCATCTCGGATGAGCAGCTCGAGGAAGCCCTTAATGCTCAGAAGATCACGGGCGGATCGCTGGGGAACAACCTGGTCAAGATGGGGATCATCACCGAGGAGGAGATCCTCAACTATCTGGGCAAGCAGCTGAATGTTGAGGTTATTCAGCTTCACCCTGAAGATCTCAAGCAGGAGGTCGTCTCGATCATCCCTGCTGACGTGGCCAAGAAGTTCAGCGTCATCGCGGTCTCGAAGAAAGGCAACACCCTGACCGTCGCGGCTGCCGACCCCACCAACATCTTCGTACTTGATTCGATCAAGTTCGTGACCGGACTGAACGTGAAGCCCACCATCGCCTCGGAAGCCCAGATCAAAGAGGCCATGGATAACTTCTACGCCCCGGCTGATATCGCGGCCGAAGCGATGGACGATATTCTCAGGGACCTGGGTGACGCCGACCTGGAGGTCCTTGAAGATGAAGAGGAGATGGAGGAAGACGCCCTCGCAGCGGCTCTCTCCGACGCTCCCCTGGTGCGACTGGTTGACTCAGTGATCGTCGATGCCATCCGGCGGGGCGCCTCCGATATCCATATCGAGCCGTACGAACGTGCCGTCAGGGTACGATACCGCATCGATGGTACACTGATCGAGATGTCACCAATCCCGTTCCGATTGAAAGCGGCCGTTACCTCCCGGGTCAAGATCATGTCGGAACTCGACATCGCCGAGCGGCGGATACCCCAGGACGGCCGCATCAAGGTGAAAACGAGTGGAAAAACCGTCGATCTCCGGGTTTCCATCCTGCCGGTGATATTCGGCGAGAAGGTCGTCATGCGTATCCTCGACGCCGGCAACCTCTCCCTCGACCTGACGAAACTCGGGTACTCCGAGAAAGCCCTCGATGATTTCATGCACGGGGTCAAACAGCCCTACGGGATGGTGCTGGTGACCGGTCCGACCGGTTCCGGAAAATCGACCACGCTCTATTCGGCCATGAGCCTGCTGAATGAATCCGACACCAACATCATGACGGCCGAGGACCCGGTTGAATACAATATGGCCGGTATCAACCAGGTCCACGTGCGCAGCGATATCGGCCTGACCTTCGCGGCGGCGCTCAGGTCGTTCCTCCGGCAGGACCCCAATATCATCATGGTGGGTGAGATCCGTGACCTGGAGACCGCGGAGATCGCCATCAAGGCAGCCCTGACCGGGCATCTCGTGCTCTCAACCCTGCATACCAATGATGCTGCCAGCACCATCAACCGGATGCTCGACATGGGTGTGGCCTCGTTCCTGCTGGCCTCCTCTCTCAACGTGATCCAGGCCCAGCGACTGCTGCGGCGGCTCTGTGGTCAGTGCAAGGAACCGGACGTACTCACCAAGGCGCAGGCAGCGATGATAGATATGCCTGAAGAGGAGGGGGCGAATGTTTTCAAGCCGGTCGGGTGCGCGGTCTGCAACCGGACAGGCTACAAGGGACGAACCGGCGCTTACGAAGTGCTGCCGATCACCAACGAGATCAAGCAGATGATCCTGGACGAGGCGAACAGCCTCCAGATCAAGGAACGGGCAACGCAACTGGGGATGCTCAGTCTGCGTGCGGACGCCGTCGGGAAGATGAAAGAAGGAATCACATCTTTCGACGAGGTCCTCCGAGAAACAATCGAGTAGCAGCGACAGCGGAGGTAAAGCTGGGAACATGGCTCAACTCAATCTGAAAGCACTCCTGGAGGACATGGTCAGCCGAAGGGGCAGCGACCTTCACCTGACCGTTGGAACTCCGCCTCAGATGCGTATCGATGGTGACCTGAGGGCCGTTGCCGGCCTTGAACGCCTCGGACCCGAAGATACCCAGGCGCTCAGTTACAGCGTGCTGACTGAAAAGCAGAAGAAGACGTTCGAGGAGACCATGGAGCTTGACTTCTCCTTCGGTATCAAGGGACTCAGCCGGTTCCGGGGGAACCTCTTCATGCAGCGCGGAGCAGTTGCGGCCGTCTTCAGAACCATCCCGTACGAGATCCTCTCCTTCGAAACGCTCAAACTGCCGCCGATCGTCAAGGAACTGTCGGAGCGACCGAACGGGCTGGTCCTCATCACCGGTCCGACAGGAGCGGGGAAATCGACAACCCTGGCGGCGATGATCGACCGGATCAACGAGGAGGAACCGGTGCACATCCTCACCATTGAGGATCCGATCGAGTTCGTGCATAACCACAAGGAAGCGATCGTGAACCAGCGGCAGCTCGGAGCCGACACCCTCGGGTTCACCGCCGCTCTCCGGGCCGCGCTCCGTCAGGACCCGGATGTTGTCCTGATCGGGGAGATGCGTGACCTGGAAACAATCGAGGCCGCGCTGACCATCGCCGAGACCGGTCACCTCGCCTTCGGAACCCTGCACACCAATTCAGCTGCCCAGACCATGAACCGGCTCATCGACGTCTTTCCCACCACCTCACAGCAGCAGGTGCGAACCCAGCTCTCCCTGACACTGGAGGGGGTAGTCAGCCAGCAGCTGCTGCCGAAGGTCGGCGGCGGACGCTGCGCCGCGCTCGAGATCCTGATCTGCACTTCGGCTGTGCGGGCCCTCATCAGGGACAACAAGATCCACCAGATCTACAGTCACATGCAGGTCGGTTCGAAATTCGGTATGCGGACGATGAACCAGTCGCTTCAGGATCTCGTTCAGCGTCGGGAGGTTAATCTGGAAGATGCCCTCCTCAGGAGCCATGATCCCGACGAGTTGAAAGAAGGCCTCAGTAGAAGCCGCGGATGATCAGAAAGGGTGATTGAGCTGTGCCGATTTTCATGTATACAGGCAAAGGCTCCGGTGGCAGGGACGTAGCCGGGGAGATAGAGGCCGAAAGCATCGAGCAGGCCCAGCAGATACTGAGGGCCCGCAAAGTGGGCGGGCTCAAGGTCAAAAAGAAGCCCGCCGAACTCAAAATCCCCGGATTGGGCGCCAAAAAGGTAAGCGCCGGAGATGTAACCCAGTTCTCA
>JALGWK010000504.1 GCA_025774205.1 bacterium | reverse complement strand
CGGGTCTGGACCAATGTCCGCCAGATGGCCGCCAACCGGAACAATCTGACCATCGAGACTCCGACGGTGTTGGCCGCCGTACGGGGAACGGTCTTCCGGATCGACGTGCCCGATCTCAACAACACCCTTCTCAGGGTGTACGAGGGGAAGGTAGAAGTGCAGCCGAACCTCGCGCCGCCACCCGTTGCAGGGGGGAGGCGGGTGGTCGACGCGCCCCGTGAGATCGCTCCTCCCCGGGAAGTCTCCGCCCAGCAGTGGCTGGAGATCGTCTCAGCCAACCAGCAGCTGAGTTTCACCCGCGGCGAGAAGCCGGTGATAACCGAGTTCGACCCCGATGAAGATGCTCAGCTCGACTGGGTACAGTGGAACCAGGCGAGAGACGACTCGCTCGATCGGGCCAGTGTACCACCATTTGGTACAGGCCGGAAGAGCCGGCAGGACAGGAAGAATCAGCGGAAGAAGGGATCATGATGTCAAGACGCTTGCCGCCCTGGAAGCGGTGGATCGGGACCGCCACCGCCGCGCTTATGCTGATACTGTCGCTCGGGCCTTCAGTGGCACTCGCTGCTTCAGCCCTGACTGAGGGAGTGATAGAGGCAGATTCCGCCATAGAGCAGGAACCGCAGGAACAACAGGAGCAGCTCACCATCGGTGTCATCGACCTGGAAGCCAACGGGGTCGGGGAGAGCGAAGCGAAGGCGATCACGGAGAGGTTCCGAACATATCTGGGACGGACCGGTGTGTTCCAGGTCATCGAGCGGAATCGGATGGAAGAGATCATGGTGGAGATGGGGTTTCAGGCGAGCGGGGCCTGCAACACCGACGAATGCGTGGTCCAGGTCGGCCAGGTCCTGGGCGCCAGCAAGATGGTGGCGGGCAGCGTCTCCAAGGTCGGCACCCTCTACTCTCTGCAGATTCGGATGATCGATATGGCCACCAGCCGGATCGAGCATCCCCTCTTCGAAGATGTCGACGGAATCGAAGAAGTGCTCCGTACCGTGACTCAGAGCCTTGCCAACCAACTGGCCAATCTCGTCCGCCAGCAGTTGGGGGTACCTTTCCAAGGTGAGCAGCCGGGCGGTGAGGCAGAACAGCCCGAAACACAACGAACGCGGAAGAGGTTCCCCTGGTGGCTTCTGCTTTTGGGTGCCGTCGGCGGAGGTTCCGCGTATCTTCTCAGTGGTGATGATCCTGGTCCCGGAGGAAACGGGAGCGATACCATCGGATCGCCACCGAATCGGCCAGGGATACCACCCAGGTGATGTAACACACTGAGGAGTGGGGATGATCCATCAGTATGATCATATGTCTAACGGCATGTCCGCCCGCCTGAAGAGACATTTCTTCACCAGCCTGCTGATTCTGCTCATGGTCGCGGGTACCGATGTGTCGGCCCTGGCCCAGGAGCAGAGAACATTCGAGGTCGATCCCCTCAACGTAGGTGACAAAGCTCCCACGTTCGTGATGAAGAAGAACGGTACAACCGATTATGTGTTCCTCCGGGATTTTGCCGGAGAACTGCGTCAGCCGGCGGTCTTCCGCGGCGCCACCCAGCAGGTCGTCATCCTCTCCTTCTTCGCCAGCTGGTGCAAGCCGTGCCAGAAGGAGGCTCCGGTACTGGCCGAGATCGCCCGGGGCTATGAAAACCAGGATGTTCAGATATTCTTCGTTAACTGGGGTGATTCAGACCGGGAAGCTGCCGCCTGGCTGGAGACCTATGGTGTCGAAGCGAATTGCCTCATGGATCCCTTCGGCGCGAACGCCAAGAAGTTCGGCGTCAATACCCTTCCCCGTACGATCATCATCGACAAACAGGGTTATGTGCAGCTGATCGAGAGGGGATTTTCCGAAGAGAATGAAGCCCACTACCGGGAAGTGGTGACCACCAAGGTCAACGAACTGCTCAATCCTCCCATATGAGTGACAGGCTGCCTGATCATGCCGCCACCGAATCTTTCGCCGTCGAACTGGCGGCATCACTTGATGCGGGCAGTGTGGTCGCTCTCACCGGTCCGCTCGGGGCGGGCAAAACGACCCTCGTGAAGGCTGTCGCCCGGGCCCTCGGGGTTGAGGAGGAGGTCACTTCACCCAGTTTCGTCCGACTCAACGTGTATGCGGGCCGGCATCCCGTCTATCATCTCGATCTCTATCGGGTGAAGGACAGCGCCGAGTTCATCGCTTTCGGGCTCGATGAATGGCTGGACACCGACGGCGTCACCCTGATAGAGTGGGCCGACCGTGTGCCGGAGCTCCTGCCCGCTCACTCGATCACCGTGGCGCTCGATTACGATGAAGAGGGTGAAGGGAGGATAGTGACCGTCACGGATGGTCCGCCCGACAGCTGAATCGGAGGCAGTTCGATATCATCATGGTTCCCCCTCCCGAGATAGATCTGCAGGCAGAACTCGAAGCGGCGCAACTCGAGATCGCCAAGCTCTCATCGCTCATAGACGCTTCACAGACCATCAACTCCACCCTCGAACTCGATGAGGTCCTGGAGCGGATCCTCCTGACCGCGACCGAGAAGTCCTGGAGCGGATCCTCCTGACCGCGACCGAGAACGTGAGGGCCGACCGGGGCACGATCTACCTGGTGGACGCGCCCAACAACGAACTGTGGTCGAAGGTCCTGCAGGGTGAGGAGAAACTGGAGATCCGCCTGCCGATGGGGCTGGGGATGGCAGGGTTCGTGGCCCAGACCGGCGAGGTCATCATCCTCGATGACGCCTACGCGGATCCCCGGTTCAACCCGGAGGTGGACCAGGAGAGCGGCTATCGGACGAATTCGCTCCTCACCACCCCCATGCGGAACAAGAACGGCGAGATCATCGGCGTCTTCCAGCTGCTGAACAAGGCGGACGGCGTCTTTACTACTGAGGATGTCAGTTTCCTGGACGCC
>JALGWK010000503.1 GCA_025774205.1 bacterium | reverse complement strand
AATTGCTCATGCGATCCGGTCCATGGGACTGCGGACCCCGGTGGGACCGCGGTTGAGGACATGGGTGTAGATCATGGTCGTCTTCACATCCTTGTGACCGAGCAGTTCCTGGATGGTGCGGATGTCGTAGCCGTCCTCGAGCAGGTGGGTCGCGAATGAATGTCGAAAGGAGTGACAGGTAGCTCGTTTTGTGAGGCCGGCGTTTCTGACCGCCTCCCTGACCGCCCGCTGCATGATCGACTCATCCATGTGGTGACGGCCTTGACGACCGGTCTGCCGGTCTCTCCATCTTCTCTTCTGGGGGAATATCCACTGCCAGCACCATTCGGAACCGGCGTTCGGATATTTCCGCGCCAGGGCATGAGGCAGGGAAACACGTCCGTAGCCCTCCTTCAGATCCTGCTCGTGTATGGCCTTCACATGCTTGAGGTGCTCCTCGAAAGGGTCATGAAGGGTTGTCGGAAGCATCGTGACCCGGTCCTGGTTGCCTTTACCGTCCCGGACGGTGATCTGGCTTGAAGTGATGTCGACATCCTTGATCCGCAGGCGCAGGCATTCCATGAGGCGGAGTCCTGAGCCATAGAGAAGGGCGGCAATGAGCCATTTCTCACCCGAGAGTTGTCGCATGACTGTCCTGACCTCATCCCGGGTCATGACGATTGGCAGTCGTTTTGGCTGTTGGGCGCGGATCACGTCACCCAGTTCACCGATTGGTCGGTTCAGCACGTGGCGGTAGAGGAAGAGCAGAGCACTGAGAGCCTGATTCTGGGTCGAGGCGCTCACTTTCCGGTCGACCGCCAGGTACGTCAGGAACGCGTTGATCTCAGGTTCGGCCATCTCGGAGGGGTGTTGCAGGTCATGGAATCGTGTGAAGCGTTTGACCCACATCACGTAGGTCTGCTCGGTCCGGCGGCTGTAATTACGGACGCGGATCGCCTCACGCACCTGGCTCAGAAGTTTCATCCTCGTGGCAGGAATATTCGGATTCTCCATCTGAATAACTCCTCGATATGCCTGCTGTCTGCGCGGGATCCAGATAGCAGGGCGTCAAGTAGTTCACCAGAGGGGCAGATGTTCGCCGGGGGGCTTACAGAGGCACCTGGTGCCCGGGGAGATGAGCGGGGGTAGCTTTGTATTAATCTGGTATCAGTCTTGTATCAGTCTACATCACCGGGTAGTCGGACTCAACCGCGCCCGAATCTGTTCCTCCGGTCTGACTGTCGAGAAAGGTTTTAAGAGCGTCGCTTACGGCCTCCGGCTCCTCGATGGTCGAGGTATGTCCGGCGCCGGGGATGATCACCAGCCTTGAATTGGGGATGCCTGCCTGCATCCGCTCCGCCATGGCTGGAGGCGTCGTTACATCCTGGTCGCCAACAACGATCAGAGTCGGGAGCGCGATGGAATTCAGCTGGTCATGGATTCCCTCACGATTGATGATCCCTTTAAGAGTTCGGGTTACGCCGAGACGATTATTGGATATCAATCGACGGCGCCATTCTTCCCTCAGTTGCTTTCCATCACCCGGTTGGCAATGATTCTCAACCCGAACCAACGGGCGATGAACCCAAGGAGACGATATTGGCCAAGGCTATGCTCCGATTCCGGGTCGGCTGAAGTCTCAAGGAGCATGAGTGATTTCAATAGATCGGGGCGGTGAATGGCCAGGCGCATGCCGACGAAGCCACCCATCGAGAGTCCGACGAAATGACACGGTGCGCACTGCAATGATTCAATCAGGTCAGCGGTATCTTCGCAGAGGGAACAAAGGTCGTAACCTGATCTGGATACTTCACTCTGACCCTGTCCTCTGAAGTCGAAGGTGATGCATCGATAATGGTCTTTCAGCGCCATCACCTGCTGTTCAAACATGTGCCCACTCCAGAGAAAACCGTGGGCAAAGACAATAGACTCGGGGCCATCCCCGTGTTCTTCGTAATGGATGGCGGCATTATTGATCTGTATTTGAGGCATAACGAATTCCCCGGCGATCAGTTGCGGGAAGTGTTCAACTCCCTTCCATCGAATCCTCAACCGGCACCGATTCGCTCTCAGGTGTGGACGGTGGTGAAGTCGGCGAGATGTTCCGTAAAGACCGGAAAGCCAGGATTGCCAGAACCACCGCCAGGGTGAAGAGCAGGATACTCAGGAAGCCCATGAAGATCTTGCCGTCAGCGAGATTCCGGTAGGCGAAGGTGATCAGGGCTGTCAGCGTCACCGTGAACATGAAGTACATCGGGATCCGGGTGAAGAGGGCCCGTTTCCCCAGACGGGCCAGCCAGGCGCTCACCGCCAGGAGGGCCAGGGCGGCCAGCAGCTGGTTGGCGCTGCCGAAGATCGGCCAGATCACCTGCCACTGGCCTGAAAATGCCAGCAGGGCACTCGCCGCGACGATCAGGCCGGAGCAGAACCACCGGTTCTGGGTCCAGGCGGGGGGTATGGAAGTGGTGGTGCCTGCGGAGGTGCCCTCCCCGCCGGTCGTGGTGGTGGTATGGGTGAACAGCTCGGCGAAGGCGTAGCGGCCGAGCCTCGTGCCGGTGTCGAGGGTGGTGAGCGCGAAGGCCGAGACAGCCAGCGCGGCGAACGAGGTACCGACGACGGGATCGATCCCCAGCGAGGAGACGAAGCCGCGGACCGGCCGCGAAGCGAGCGGCGTAATCACCGGAAGTGAGGACAGCGGCGGTTGCCAGCGCGACCACGGCCAGCAGACCCTCGGTGAGCATCCCCCCGTAGCCGACTACCCGGGCATCCCGTTCACTGTTCAGCTGTTTGGCGGTAGTACCGCTCGAGACCAGGCTGTGGAATCCGGAAATAGCCCCGCAGGCCACCGTAACGAAGAGCACCGGGAACATGAATCCGAGCTGGTCATTGTTGAACCCGGTGAAAGCGGGCAGGCGGATGACCGGTTGCTGCACCACGATCCCAACCACCGCGCCTCCGAGGAGCGCAAGGAGCAGAAAGGAATTAAGGTAATCCCGTGGTTGGAGCAGGGCCCAGACGGGAGTGATCGAGGCGATGAGGATGTACCCCATCAGGAGCCAGAGCCAGAGGTTGCTCCCGGCCTGCAGGGGAAACTCCAGGCCGAGCCAGACACAGAGGAAGAGAAGAATCACCCCGACGAGGGTTGAGGCCCCCAGCGGGAGCTTCATCCGGTGGAGGACCTGTCCGAAGGCCACCGCCAGCAGGATGAAGAGGATCGAAGCCGACGCGGCGGCCGGATTCTCGGTGAAGGTTCGGGCCACAATGGCGGCGAAGACGGCAATTACCAGGATCAGTGTGGCCAGCGCGAAGATCAGGAAGAAGGTCTTGCCGCTGACGCCGATATTCTCCTCGATGATCTCCCCGATGGAGTTGCCCCGGTGCCTGATGCTCGCGACAAGGCTCGACATGTCGTGCGCTCCGCCGAGAAAGATCGATCCGATCAGCACCCAGAGAAGGACCGGGACCCAACCGAAGACAGCCGCTGTGACCGGACCGATGATAGGTGCCGCTCCTGCGATTGAGGCGAAGTGATGACCGAAGAGTACCGGTGCGCGGGCCGGCACATAGTCGATACCGTCCTCCCGGGTGTGGGCCGGAGTGGCCCGGTCGGGATCGATGCCCAGGCGGCGGCTGAGAAAGCGGCCATAGAAAATGTAACCGGCCAGCAGGGCGATGATTGCGAACAGAAGGAGCAGGGCGGCGTTCATGGCAGATCCAGTTTTCAGATGAATGGGTGGTGGAAAAGCTACGACCGTCTGGACTCCACTGTCAAGGAGGGGGGATCAAGGCTCTCATTGATGCGGAGTGATGCCGATCCGACACACCAGGTTCCCTCCGAGGGAATGACTGGATCGAAACCAGCCGGTTGCGGGGTTGACCCCATGTGAACCCCGGCCTATACTCCCCACGCTCTCTGCCGATAGCCCACCGATCCGGTTACATGTTGTGGTTGCGAGGACGGGAGGTGAACAACTCTTATGGAAGCTGTTTTCCCTGAATGTCTGAAGTGTAACGCCGGTGGGTCTGCTCAAGTCCTGATTGTGGTTACCATCTGAGGATTGACAATGGTGAGGTGAGTGTCGGCAGTCATATAGGTCCAGCCCCTATCAAGAAATAGACGGAAGCGGTCCCACTTGCCCATGGATCGCAGCATACTGACCAAGAATGCCGGCTTGAAGATCGGGTCGCTCACGGTAGCTCTCCTCCTGTGGTTCCACATCGCCACAGAGAAAGATACCTACGAATGGATTTTCGAGATCCCTTTGCAGGTGGTGGGGATTGCCGAGGGGTATGTGATCGCCGACGAGATCCCCGAGACCTGCGCGGTCAGGTTCCGGGGCAACGGCAAACGTCTTCTGACCCTGCCGTGGCGCGATCTCTCCCTGCGGGTGGATGCCAGCGATGTCCGTTCACGCGGCCTCCTGCAGCTGGGCGTCGAGAACGTGGTGTATCCGGATGCGCTCAACCTGGAGGTACTGGCGGTCCTGTCGCCTCAAGAGCTCGTTCTCATTCTCGACCGACTGGAGCAGGTCCGTCTTCCGGTAGTGACACCGATCGAGATCGAATTAGCTCCCGGTTATACCCTGGTCGGTGAGGTGGCGGCGGTTCCCGATTCGGTCACCCTCATCGGTCCGGCGAGTGATCTGGCAGCACTCACATCCGTACAGACGGATACTCTGAGGCTCCCCCGCCGGGTGAGGGAGTCGGTCGATGTCGAAATGCCGGTCCTGGTTCCTCAGATCTACAACCTTTCCATCTTTCCCACGACGGTCAGGGTTGTGCACGATATCCAGAAACTGGGGGAACGGCTCTTCGAGGATGTCCAGATCAACTTCATCGGCACCAGCCGGCCGGAACGCTACCTGGCCGAACCGCGATCAGCCGCCGTCACGGTACAGGGCGGCACGCGTCTGATCGAAGCTCTGGTCAAGGATGATATCCGGCTCGTGCTCGATATGAGGCTGATACAACCCGATGGCCTCACCCTGGTCGAGCCAAGGATTGAACTGCCGCTGGGTATCACCCTGAAGATCATGGAACCAGCGCTCTTCAGAGTCACCGAGTTCTGAATCCCGGGGATCGAACTATGACTGCGGATCGACGTATCTCCGAAACTCCTGTGGTACTCGGTATCGAAACATCGTGCGATGAGACCGCCGCGGCGGTCGTGCAGGGGTGGCGGAGGATCCTG
>JALGWK010000502.1 GCA_025774205.1 bacterium | reverse complement strand
TGGTAGGAGAAGGCGATCTTCCCGTTACAGATATGCGGGTAGCGGGCGAACTTGATCGGGTCCGCCTGGGCGGTGCCGGCGAGGCTGAACATCAGCGTGAGGGTCAGCAACAATGGGAGAGAGGTCCGTCTCATCGGTCAGCTCCGGTGGTTGTCGGGTGAGGATTTCTGCTCTCCGATTGTAGCAACTAAGTGAAGTGGTGCATAATGCCCGCACACAGAAATCCACACGGAACATGAACGACTGTTACATCCCGGAGGCACTGATGAAACGGATAGTATTCGCGATAGCGTTCTGCGGACTGGTGGTCACGACCTCGGCGCCGATCACCGCGCAGACCCTGGCGGTCGATGACCCGGTCCTGAAGAACATCTGGACCGAAGCGATAGAGAATTCCCAGCTGGAGCGGCTTGCCAGTGAACTGATGGACGGATTTGGCACCCGGCTCACCGGCAGCCGGCAGTACCAGGCGGCTCACCAGTGGGCGGTCGATACGTTCACCGGGTGGGGGATCGAGGCGGAGAACGAACAGTATGGCACCTGGGTCGGCTGGGAACGGGGGATCACTCACGTCGACCTGCTTGAACCGTGGGTGCGTACTCTCGACGCCATGTCCCATGCCTGGAGCCCGGGCACGAAACGGCCAGTGAAAGCCGAAGCTGTCATCGTCCCGACTGTGGCCAACGCCGCTGAATTCCAGGCCTGGCTGCCTGAGGTAGACGGGAAGTTCGTGCTGGTCTCATTCCCCGAGCCCACCGGTCGTCCTGACGCGGTCTGGGAGGCGAGTGCCACTCCCGCGTCATTCGAGAAGATGCAGGAGGAGCGGAACGCCGCCCGCCAGGCGTTCGCCGAGAACTACAACAATGCCGGATTCGAAGGTCGACGGCCCGAAGGAGCTCTGGTCGCAGCTCTCGAAGAGGCCGGCGCGGTCGGCATCCTCAGCATGAACTGGATGGGCGGCTGGGGGACTGACCGGGTGTTCAGCGGCAGCACGGAAGAGATCCTCTCAGTCCAGTTGGCGCTCGAGGACTACACCATGGTCTACCGCATGGCGAAGAACGGACTGAATCCGGTCCTCGAGATTGAGGCGGAATCCGAGAACATGGGCCCTCAGCCGGCACTGAATACCATCGCCATGATCCCGGGCACCGAGAAGCCGGACGAGTACGTGGTTCTGATGGGGCATTTCGACACGGTGAGCGGAGCCTACGGGGCCTGTGACAACACCACCGGCTCGCTCATGATGATGGAAGCCCTCAGGATCCTGAAGAAGTACTACCCGAATCCGAAGCGGACCATCGTGGTCGGGCTGTGGGGGAGTGAGGAGCAGGGACTGAACGGCTCCCGCGCCTTCGTCGAGGACCACCCCGAGATCATGGACGGTCTGCAGGCCGGCTTTAACCAGGACAACGGTACCGGCCGGATCGTCCGGATGTCTGACATGGGCTTCATCGACGCCGGACCATGACATGGGCTTCATCGACGCCGGACCATTCCTGGCCAAGTGGCTCTCACTGGTGCCGACCGAGGTCAGTGGGCAGATCAACCTGCAGATGCCGGGCATGCCCTCGGGCGGCGGGAGTGACCACGCCTCCTTCGTCGCGGTCGGCGCGCCCTGCTTCTCGCTGGGGGCATCCTCCTGGGAGTACGGCTACACCTGGCACACCCAGCGGGACACGTATGACAAGCTCGTCTTCGATGACTGGCGGAACAACGTGATCCTGGCCGCTTCGCTCGCCTACCTGGCCAGTGAGGAAGATGACACGGTGCCGCGCACGAAGCGCGCCATGCCGATCGATCCGCGCACCGGCGAGCCCCGGCCGTGGCCGGCACAGCGGAAGGCCAACCGGGCAGGCGGTGGTGGTCTGTAACAATGAGTGTCTGAACTGTTGATCGGTGTACTCCGGACGGGCAGCCTCCGGCAGGCTGTCTTCAGCACATGATCGGGGGGGCAGGGAGCGTTCCCTGCCCCCCCCCCTCGATCCCCTTCCCGAACGGGCGTCCCGATCATCCTCCCGATTGAGGTTCCTCGCTGGTGTTCGGCACCAGCCGGTACCGTTCGACGACCGGATACTCCTCGTAGTTGAGCCGATATCCGAAGCCGGCCCTGATGTATTCGAAGGTGACCGGTGAATCCACGGTTCCCAGCCATTCCGC
>JALGWK010000133.1 GCA_025774205.1 bacterium | reverse complement strand
ATTCCGGGAGCATGAGCCGGCGCCGTGGAAATTCCCTGAAGACCGTCGCTACAACCCTTCCCACAGCTGGATTCAGCGCGTGGATGATGACCGCGTCCGCTTCGGCGTGGATGTATTCGCGAGCAGGCTCCTGGCAAGGGCCACCTCCGTGATCCTGCCGCCCGTCCAGAGCCAGGTGCGTCGCGACAGGGCGGCCTGCTGGATCGTCGAAGACTCGGAGCTGGTACCGATCCGATCCCCGGTGACCGGGATCGTCCATGAGATCAACGCCATGCTCCAGTGTGATCCATCCCTGATCGGATCGCATCCCTACAGCGACGGCTGGCTGTTCGAGACCACCGGTGAGGAGCGGGATGAGATCCATGAGTATCTGCTTCAGGAGGTCTCGGACCATACCGACCTGGGATTGACCCTGGCCGACGGTGGAGAGCCGATCGCCGACCTGCACCGGCTCCTGCCGGCCGAAAAGCACCTCGCCCTGATCCTGCGGTTCCTTGGCTGAGTGCATCCTGCCCTTGAGTACATCCTGCCTTGAGTACATCCTGCCTTGAGTACATCCTGCCCGGCATTCTTCTGGTAGTGCCTTTCGGGCTGGACCATTATGCTCGTCAGGGAAGAAGTCGCCCCTGAGGAGGAGCCGCCCATGGCAGACAGACCATCATCCTTGTCCGAACCTGAGGGCTTCACTACCCGTTTCCCCCTGAGCCTCCGGCTCTTCATTCTGATCTTCTCGGTCTCAACCATCGGTGTAGCGTCCTACTCCTGGCTCTCGATCAGAACCATGCACCGGAACTGTGAGCAGAACGTCGTCACGTCGGCCGAGCGGCTGAGTGAGACGATCCAGCGCTCGACGCATTACGGCATGCTGCTCAACCGGAAAGAGGATGTCCACCAGATCATCAGGACGATCGCGGAGCAACCTGGTGTCGAGGACATCAGGGTTTACAACAAACAGGGCGCTATCATCTTCTCAGCCGTCGAGGATGAGATCGGCCGGACGGTCGACCTGGAGACCGAGGCCTGTATCACATGCCATTCTTCGGCGATCCCCATGCAACCGACCCCAGCGGAAGAATTTGTCAGAATATTCAGAAGGGATCCGGGCTACCGGGTGCTGGGACTCATCAATCCGATAGAGAACGCCCCCGAATGCTACAATGCCGCCTGTCACGCTCATGGCGAGGACCAGAGTATCCTCGGTGTGCTCGATATCACGATGTCGATGGCTGTTGCCGATGAACGACTCGCGACGATGCGCCGCCAGGCCTATCTGGCGGCTGTTCTGGTGGCCCTGCTCACCGGACTCTTCTCTGCTCTGTTCATCCTCAGGATGGTTCGCAGCCCGGTGCAGCAACTGATCAGGGGAGCCAGAGGAGTCGCCGCGGGAAACCTGGATACGGTGATCGAGGTCAATAGCCGGGGAGAGATGCAGCTCCTGGCCGAAACGTTCAACACGATGACCGGTGATCTGAAAAAGGCGCACTCTGAACTCACCGACTGGTCGGACCAGCTGGAGATCAGACTGCGGGAGAAGACCGAAGAACTGAGTCACTCCCAGCGGCAGGTAGCCCACATGGACAAGATGGCCTCGCTGGGGAAGCTCGCGGCGACGGTGGCACATGAACTGAACAATCCTCTGGCCGGAATCCTCAACTACGCCCGCCTGGTTGAGCGCACTCTCGAAGAGAACGAGGAGAAGGTCCCCGGACAGCAGGAGATCCTCAGACAGCTCTCTCACATCCGGAAGGAAGCCTCCCGCAGCGGTACCATCGTGAAGAACCTCCTGGTCTTTGCCCGACCCTCCGGAATGCAGCTGGCACTCCACTCCATGAACCAGATACTCGAAAGCTCGGCGATGATCGTCGGTCACCACCTGGAGATTGCCGACATTGACCTGGTCATGGAGGGACTCGAAGGCGACGACACGCTGACCTGCGACACCGATCAGCTTCAGCAGTGCCTGGTGGCCCTGCTCGTGAATGCCGTCGAAGCCATGCCTGAAGGAGGCACGATTGAGCTCCGGGCCGCTGACCTTGGTGACTCGATCGAATTGACGGTACGGGACACCGGTGTGGGTATACCGGATGAGGCGCAGTCCCGGATATTCGAACCTTTCTATTCATCGAAGGAATCGGCCGACGGGGCCGGCCTCGGGCTGGCAGTTGTATACGGCATCATCCAGCGGCACGGCGGGCAGATATTCGTGGAATCGGAGACCGGTCGGGGAACCACGTTCATCATCGAACTCCCGAAACAACAGTCGGCACCCGACTCCGGAAGCACACCAGATGGCAAGGAGTGAAGAGATCATGGATCAGAACGCGCCCGGCATACTGATCGTCGACGATGAGTATTCGGTTCGCGATTCCCTGGAACAGTGGTTCCAGAAGGACGGGTACCGTACCGCCAGCGCAGAGGACGCCGGAGAAGCGCTGAAACTCCTGCAGGAGACCTCCTTCGATGTGGCCCTGCTCGACATCAAGATGCCTGGTATTGACGGCATGGAACTCCAACGACGGATCCAGAGACTCGACACCGATGTCACGGTGATCATGATCACGGCCTTCGCCTCGGTCGAGACTGCTGTCCAGGCGCTGAAGGAGGGTGCCTTCGATTACATCACCAAGCCGATCGATCCCGACGAACTGAGCCATCTCGTCAGACGGGCCATCGAGCAGCGGCAGCTGAAGGCCGAAAACGTCCAGTTGCGCCAGAAGGTGGAGCATCTGACCACGCCGGAGCAGATCGTCGGAGCCAGCCCGCAGATGCAGAAGGTGCTGGAACTGGTCCGTTCGGTGGCCGAAACCGATGCCACGGTACTGATCCGCGGCGAGAGCGGAACCGGCAAGGAACTGATCGCGCAGGCGATCCACGCCAACAGCGGGCGCCGCTACTTCCCCATCATCCCCGTGAACTGCGGGGCGCTGCCGGAATCCCTGCTCGAAAGCGAACTCTTCGGGCATGAAAAGGGCGCCTTCACCGGCGCCCAGTACCGGCGAAAGGGGAGGCTGGAGATGTCGGACGGGGGCACGCTCTTTCTCGACGAGATCGGGACGATCAACTCCAGGACACAGGTCGACCTCCTCCGGGTGCTGGAGACCAAGGAGTTTACCCGTCTCGGCGGCAGCACTCCGATCCGGGTCGAATTCCGTGTCATAAGCGCGACCAACCAGAACCTCGAACAGCTCGTCGAGCAGGGTGACTTCCGGGAGGACCTCTACTACCGGCTGAACGTCTTCGCCATCTCCATTCCACCCCTGAGAGAGAGACGCGAGGACATCCCCCTGCTGGCCCAGCATTTCCTCAAGAAATACTCACGACAGATGAATCGAACCTTCACTGAATTCGACTCAGGCGCGATGGATATGCTGGTCCGGTACCCCTGGCCCGGCAATGTCCGGGAACTCGGCAACGCGGTGGAGCGTGCCCTGGTGGTCGGGAAACCACCGGTCGTCGCCGCAAAGGACCTTCCGCTCCAGCTCAACGATACCGGATCCCAACCGGCTGGTGACTCCCTGGCCGATGTGGAACAGGCCCATGTGGAGAGGATCCTCGAACAGGCAGAATGGAATGTCTCACAGGCAGCGAAGATCCTGGGGGTCGATAGAACCACCCTCTACAATAAGATCAGGAAATACGGGCTGAACAGGTAGGCATCCGTGCCCCGACTCGATCTGGTGCCGATCTTCCTGCCCGGCCGGCAGGAGATGCTCGATTGCCTGAGCGAGACCCTGAAGCTGCAGCTGGGTTTCGAAGTCCGTCAGCACCGACCGGATTTCGACGCCCGGACCTCATTCGACACCAACCGGGGACAGTACAATTCCACAACCCTGCTGCGGATGCTGCTCGAAGACCTGCCGGCAGAGACCGACTATGTCCTCGGCGTGTGCGGCGTCGATCTCTTCATACCAGTCCTGACGTATGTCTTCGGTGAGGCGCAGCTGTCCGGACCCGCCGCGGTCATTTCGATCCATCGCCTCGATCCGCTCGTGTATGGCCTGCCGGCTGACGATACGCTACTCTGTTCACGACTCGTGAAAGAGGCGATTCACGAGTTGGGACACTGCCTCGGCCTGGTTCACTGTCACGAACCGGCCTGTGTGATGAGGGCATCGACCTATGTCGAGGATATCGATCTGAAACCCACCGGTTTCTGTCACGAGTGCACCCGTCTGAATGAGGCCGACACATGCAGAATTTCACCCTGATCATCACCATTGTCGGGATCGCCGGCAGCGCCTTCCTCCTCTTCTACGGATTCCGGGGCTGGAAGCGGTACAAGCTGATCACCGGGACCGAGACCTCCCGGATATCGGGGATCCTCGGCGGGCTTGCCGAGATCAATGGCAAGGTCGTGTCGATGGGGGAATCGCTGCTGGAAAGCCCCTATTCCGGCATCCCGTGCGTCTACTATCAGTTCAAGGTGGAGGAGCAGCGTCACCGGAGCACCGGACGCGGCCGGACGAACACCTACTGGGCAACGGTGATCAACGACAAAGAGTACGCGAAGTGCGGCGTGGATGACGGCACCGGCACCATCGTGGTCGATCTGGAGGAGGCTGCCCTGGTCCTCGACCGGGACGCGCACGCCACCTCCGGTCTCTTCTCCGCCGCCCCACCCGAACTGGAGGAGACGCTCAACAGCCGCTACGGGCGCTCGAGTAAGGGCTTTATCTTCAACCGGAGGATGCGCTTCAACGAGACGATCCTCGAACCGGGGGATGAAATCTATGTGCTGGGGGACGTGACCGTCACCGGTGGCGGTGAGTGGCGGATCACGAAGCAGGACCACCCTTTGATCGTCTCCGACAAGGGAGAGCGCGGCGCGACCCGCCGCTTCTTCTGGCAGGCTGTGCTCTCATGGCTCGGGGCGATCGTGGTCGCGGTAGTGATCTACTATCTCGCAAGGGGAAGCGGAATTCTGTAAACAGGATTCCTGCGGTGCCTGAAGTCTCGTCGTCGGTTTTCAGGCGCTGAAGCGGATATCGAGGATGCTGTTCGTCGGAATGACCTGGTCGCGATCGAAGAGCCTGGTCAGGTTCTTCGTCCGCGCGTCGTTCATACTGTGGGCCGTCATCATGTCCTTACAGCTTACGACCTCCGCCTTGATGAATCCCCGGGCCAGGTCGGTATGGATCTTCCCGGCACACGTCACCGCATCGGTGTTCTGCTCGATCAGCCAGGCGTGTACCTCTTCCCTGCCCACCGTGTAGAAGAACATCCGGCCGGCCTTCTCCATCCCGTCACGACAGACCCGGTCGGCGTCCACTGAGGCATCATCACAGACCAGCGTGGGGGTGAGACTCAGCGGGTTGAGCGCTCTGACGATAGCCAGTTCGGCCTCATCCAGGGGGAGATCACAGATTGGCTGCAGATCCTCGATCTGTGCCAGACATTTCTCAAGCACTCTCTGTTCAGCCGGATCCTCTGTCCTCGAAAGCCTGATCTCGACTTTATCCATATCCAGGATGAGCAGATCCAGGATCCGGTCACGCGATATCACTATGACGTCGACTGCCTCGTAATCATCAGGCAGGAGCTCGAAATAGTAGGGTGAGACCTTCTCGGGCTGGAACTTCTCGGCCAGCCCATTGAAGATCGAGTCGTTATACCTGATCTTGCCCTCCGGCAGATCGAGACCTGTGTATGCTATCTTCATCCCGCTGAAAGACCTTTCGATCGCGATGAGCGTCTACCGGATGGTGAGTCTGTTTCAGGGACAGCTAGTTACAGGGAAAGGGGAAGGATACCGCCGCCGCTGACAACCACTGGAGCCCGATCGTTCAGAATACCAGAGAGATAACCAATGCATCCGGGATCAGGAATCCAGTCCTAAATACAGGCC
>JALGWK010000501.1 GCA_025774205.1 bacterium | reverse complement strand
CCGCATCAGCCTGCTCTCACGCACTCCGGTCGGGGCGGTCACCACGATGACCGTATCGAACCAGTCGGCGTATCCGGTCTCTATCGCCAGAGCCGTCTCCACGATGAAGCAGGCTGACTGCTCCGGATCGAGTTCACCGAACCGTCGTTCCACTTCCCCATACACAAGGGGGTGCACGATCTCATTCACGTTCTGACGGGCAACGGGATCGGTGAAGAGGCGCGCGGCAAGTTCGGCGGACTCGATCTCACCATCGGCGGTAAAGAACGATCTCCCGAGGGCGATGGTGATCTTCTCCTGAACCTCCGGTCCGCGCATGAGGTCACGGGCGATCTCATCGGCGCTGACCACTGTGCCGCCCAGCCGGCTGAACAGCTCGATGACTGTCGTCTTGCCGCTGGCGATCCCGCCGGTGACGCAGATCGTGCGGATCATTCCGTATCCGCGTTCCGGTCCTGTTCTTCCTCGCCCCGTCACCTGCCGACGGTTCGACAGGATAGAATCCTTCTTCAACCGGTTCGGTCAATTCCTGTGAAGGGGGGGGCGGCGGTGGTGGCGTAGTCGACTCCTTGAGCGGATTCAGGTTTTTCACCTGATCGACCTCCCGGTTGATCTCCACCTGGATGTCCCGGGCGGCCTTCCTGAACTCGCTCATGCCTTTCCCGATACCGCGAGCGATCTCAGGCAGCTTTTTGGCGCCGAAGAAAATGAGCGCGAAGGCCATAAGCAGGATCAGTTCCTGCTGTCCTATGCCTCCCATCTGTCTGCCTCCTTCCCGTCGGAACCGGGTTACCTGAACCAGCGGAAGTAATATGCAGCGAAAAGCATCCCCAGCACACCGATCACATTGATGTTGAGCGTGAAACCGAGGGTGAAAGTCGCTACTGCCAGGTTAAGCGTGACCGGTCCGATACCGATATCGGACTTGGTCAGGAAGAAGTCACGCACCACACCCGTAGGTAATATCAGGCCGAGGAGTTCGCCGATCAGGGAACCTATGATCACCCCGCAGACAAGCCAGAGAGTGAGTGTGCCGAGTTTTCTGTTCCTGATAATGCTGACCATCCTTCACTCCTCAGTCGGATTGTGCCCCGGACCGACCGGGGTCCACCGTCGGCAGGCCGAACAATGCTCCCACGGGACCGTGGGCGGCATAGAGCAGGGCCACCGGTAGTCCCATCAGAGCCGGATCGATGATAATCACCAGCACGATGCCGGCTGTCAGTCGCCACTTGATCTTCGTGCGCCGATCGTGCCGCCCCAGTTCGGGGAACTTCTCGAACGGCAACCGGCTGAGCATCAGCGCCGCGCAGAGCGCCAGCAGGATCCAGACCGCGACCGGATGTTCCAGCCCCTGCCAGATGTTCTTCTGGAAGAGCCAGAGGGCAACCAGGGCCAACCCGGCAGCGGTGATGGGCATACCCTCGAACCGGCCGTTCAACGGACGCGCCCCTTCCTGCAGGTAGCGCGCCAGCCGCCAGGCACCGGCAACAACGTAGATCGCGCCGAAGAGGACCGTCACCCAGCGGATCGCCGGGGCTGATACAACCACAAGGAGGACCGGCGGCGCAATACCGAAGGAGACCAGGTCGGCCAGGGCGTCGAATTCGCCACCCCATGAGGCCGGTGTCCTGCCCCGCCAGCGGGCGATCGGCCCATCGATCGCGTCGAGTACCCCCGCCACGATGAGACACCAGACCGCCGTCCCGACCAACGGTGGTCCCCACCCCAGTGTATCCAGCAGGGTCAGGAGGATGATGGCGGCGAATCCCAGCAGCAGGTTCGCCGCGGTGAGTATCATCGGCAGCATGGTTATCCCTGTGGAGGCAGGGAGGAGGTTGGACCGGGTGCGGCCACTTCGGTTACCCCCGCATGGACCTTCTGCCCGACCCGGACGAGCGATCGGTAACCGGCCGGCAGCGTCAGGTCGACCCGGCTGCCGAACCGTATCAGGCCCAGCCTCATCCCCGCCTGTCCCGTGTCATCAGGGCCAAGATAGGTGACGATACGCCGTGCCAGCAA
>JALGWK010000132.1 GCA_025774205.1 bacterium | reverse complement strand
ATGGCCCGGGAACCGGGAGACATGGAGACCAGCTTCGAGGTCCGCAGTTTCGATCTCGACCTGCCCCTTGATGACTATCAGGCTCTCCCGAAATCTCCCCTCTATATCATCCTCGACAACCTGCGGAGCGCTTTCAACGTCGGTTCCATCTTCCGACTCTGCGACACCATGCGTGTCTCGGGACTCTACCTCTGCGGCTACACCGCCCACCCGCCGCACCTGAAACTTGAGAAGACTTCGCTGGGAACGATCGAATATGTGCCGTGGAGGCATTTCGAGCAGACCCTCGACGCGGTGAAGGACCTTACCGACCGGGGGATTCCGGTCTGGGCGGTGGAGACGACATCTCACGCGCGGCGATACGACCGTGTCGAATACCCGAACCCCATTGCGCTGGTATTCGGGAACGAGGCTCTCGGCGTGAGCCGGGAAGTGCTCGATATATGCGACGGATTCGTCGAGATCCCCACCTATGGGTACAAGAACTCCCTCAACGTGGCGACGGCGGTCGCGGTCGTCGGTTATAAAGTGCTCGAGTCGGCCGGCCCGGGATGGGCCGACCGCACTGAGTGAATCGGATCGTTCTTCTTCAGCAGTAAATGAGGAGTGGTTGTCGGTTACTCAGCCTTCCACAATCCGTGCAGGTTGCAGTACTCCCTGGCCTTCATCTCGTCACCTTCCACCGGGAAGAACGCTTCGGGATCGTCACCCGGATTCAGGAACCGGGTCCAGACGTTGCCATCGACGATCAGTTCGATCCACTCGATCAGGTGAGCCTCTTCCATCGGGTGGGCCACCTCACCGACCGTGACCTTCGTTCCTCCCTCGACTCTCTCGACGACCGGCACATGCTTCTCGACCGCGGCATCGGTCGAACTCTCGATGAGATGTTCCATCTCCTGACCGCAACAGACGAGCGTGCCGCCGCCAACCTTCACAACCTCGACCATGTTCCCGCAGAGATTGCAGCGGTAGACCTCGAGTCTCTCTGAAACCATGCTGGTGCCTCCCTGTCAGTCCTTGCTGGTGCCCTGTCACGCGATCCGATGTCTTGACACCCATCATCCCTCTCCCGCTCATGAGGCGGATGGTATCCTTCGGACGGGCAGGTGGAAAGAATATTCTCTGTCGGAATTCCGTCACATGGACGTTACCGACCTGACACATGACGTACCTCCATATACTTTGTCAGGCGACGAGCAACGAATCCTCCACTGACCAGACAAACGGAACGACGTGCATGCCGGCACCTGAGAGCGGTCCCTGGCGTTCCATCCTCCGGGTAGCAACCTTCCTTGCCGTCCTCTACCTGTTCTTCGTCAGCATCGACCTGATGAGTTCGGCGTTCAAGATGGCCGGGGCAGGGTTCGCCAACAGACTCTTCGAGACGGTTTCCGATCCGCTGGCTGGTCTGATTATCGGAATGCTGGCGACCAGCCTGGTCCAGAGCTCCTCGTCGACGACCTCTATCGTCGTCGGACTGGTAGCTGCCGGCACGCTCGACCTGCGGATAGCGATCCCGATGGTCATGGGCGCGAATATCGGCACTACGGTCACGAACACGATCGTCTCCATGGGGCACGTGACGCGACGCGGGGAATTCAGCAAGGCATTTGCCGCCGGCACCGTGCACGACTTCTTCAATGTTCTGGCCGTGCTGATCCTGTTTCCGCTTGAGGTGATGTTCCATCCCATCGAGAAGATCGCGGTCGCGCTGTCCAGGACGTTCGAAGGGATCGGCGGACTGAGTCTGGTGAGTCCCCTGAAGGTAGTAGTCGAACCGCTCAGTCACGTCATCTCGGACCTGATCCCCCATCCGTTGCCGCTGGTGATCCTGGCCCTGCTGCTGCTCTTCTTCGCGCTCGCCCGGATGGTCAAGATCATGCGCAGCACAATCCTGGGCCGGATCGAAGCTCTCTTCGATCGCGTGCTCTTTAGAAACGACCTGGCAAGCTTTACACTGGGTGCCGTACTGACCGCGACGGTGCAGAGCAGTTCGGCAACGACCTCGCTGGTCGTACCGCTCGTGGGAACCAACGTTCTGACGGTTCGAAAGATCTTCCCATATACTATGGGGGCGAACGTGGGCACGACCATCACCGCCATCCTGGCGTCCTTCGCGACCGGGAATCCAGTGGCGATAACGGTGGCACTGGCCCATCTCACCTTCAATATCATGGGAATCGCGATCATCTATCCGGCGAAGAATATTCCGATCTGGCTGGCCACCAAAGCAGGTGAAATAGCCGGCCGGTCCGGCAGAAAAACAGTACTGATCGTGGTCGGGTATCTTGCTCTGTACCTGATACCGATACTGTATCTCCTGTTGACGTAGTACCTGAGGGAGTGACCCGTTATGTGGAAACAGATTTTCCAGTTGTTTAGAAAGGACAGTCTCACTGATGAAGCCTTCAAAGAGGCCATCATCATGCTCAAGACGTCACATATCATGTTCACCGACGCGGTTGCATCCCTTCGGGAGAAAGGCCGTCTGGAATACGACATCTATGAACGGGACCGGCAGATCAACAAATACGAACGGAGTGTCAGGCGGAAGATCGTCACTCATCTCGCCATATCGCAGAACCCGGATGCCAATCACGCCCTTGTACTGACCGCCATCGTCATCGACATCGAGCGGATCGGGGATTTCACCAAGAACATCGTGGAACTGGCCCAGGACCTGCCGGAGGTATTCGATCCCAGTGAGATCGACGATGAACAACGATGAGGAGAGCGCCCGGAAGATCCTCGCGGATCACGAACTGGTCGTGAAGCTGGTGGAGTCGAATATCAAGCTACTGAAGACCGGCGGGGTCCTCTCCGGCGGCTGCGGGGTCGCGGTCGTGGCAGCCCTCTATATCAGATACCTCAAGCGCATCAGCGCCCATATCAAGAACGTCGCGACCAGTATCATCAATCCTTACTATCGGATAGGATTCAGAGAGAAGGGTGAGGCCACACCCGAAGAGTGGGGTACCTGACACAGGAGAGAATCCCATGAAAGAGGCGGAGGGTACAGAACGATCCCGACGGGGGTTCCTCGGATTCCTCGGCGCGGTCGGTCTCGGCTGGCTCGCGGCGGCTATCTACCCCGTATTCCGCTACCTCAGTCCCCAGGCGCCTCCCGATCCTTTCGGTGAGGATGGGCGGGCCCTGGTCGAGAAGATCACTTCCGCGGAAGTCTCGCAACCCGGCATGGGCGGCAACGGCAAGTACGGGAATCGCGGTCTGCTGATCTTCCGGAATCAGAGCGGAACCCTGAAGGCCTTCGACTCGAAGTGTACCCACGCCGGATGCAACGTGGCCTTCGAGGGTGAGCGGATATACTGCCACTGTCACGGCGGCACCTACGACCTCGAAGGCAGGAACATCGCCGGCCCCCCACCCCGTCCCCTTACAGAACTGGGAGTCGTGGAGGAGGACGGACTCCTCCATGTCTACCGGTTGACCGGGGGCGGCGAGAGTGAGGCAGGGTCATGAAATACGAGATCCCGGCAGAAGCCGAGGAGCGGCTCCCGGCTCCCGATACCCGATCGGGCCTGCTCTCACGCTGGTTCCTGCAGCGTTTCCCTGTCTGGAGAACATACGAACACCTGGAGGGCAAGGTCGTTCCGAAGCATAGACATTCGGTCTGGTACAACATGGGCGGGCTGGCACTCTTCTTCTTCATCGTCCAGGTGATCACCGGTGTCCTGCTGATGGTCTACTACCGGCCGGCTGAACCGTGGATGTCGGTCCAGCGCATCGTGATGGAGGTCCCCTTCGGGGCCGTGATCAGGAGCATCCATCACTGGAGCGCCAACCTGATGACCCTGGCTTTATTCATCCACCTCTTCAGCACCTTCTTCATGAAGGCATACCGGGAACCGCGGGAGTTCACCTGGCTCAGCGGCGCGCTCCTCTTCGCCGTCACGCTCGTCTTCGGTTTCTCCGGCTATCTCCTGCCGTGGGATGACCTGGCCTTCTTCGCCACCCGGGTCGGGATCGCCGAAGTGGAGAAGGCGCCCCTGCTGGGAATGTGGCTGGCCGACCTCGCCCGGGGCGGTCCGGAAGTGACCGTCGACACCATCGGCCGGTTCTACACCCTGCACGTCATGGTCCTGCCGGTGACCATCCTTACCATCATCGGGCTCCACCTCTTCTTCATCCAGGTCCAGGGAGTGAGTGAACCCGATTTCTTCGCGGCCCTTCCCCCGGAGCAGAAGAAATACGAGAAGTTCTTCTCCGAGTTCATGTTCGGCGAGATCCCGATCTGGCTCTGCATGGGGGCTCTGCTGGTCGCGATCTCCGCGGTCTGGCCGCGGGGACTGTCACCGGAAGCGGATCCTTTCGGATCGGCCCCGGCGGGCATCAAACCGGAGTGGTATTTCCTCTCCCAGTTCCAGCTCCTGAAACTCTTTCCGGGGAAGATCGAGGCGGTCGGCATGTTCCTCTGGACGATGATCCCGATCGGGATCCTGACGGTCCCATTCCTCGACCGGAGCATCCCGGCCGATGACCGGGGAAGGCTCGTGACAAAGATCGGGATCGTGGCCCTCCTCGGGCTCCTCCTCTTCACCGTCTGGGGAGGACTCTCATGAGCGCGCAGTCAGTGCACCATTCGATGGGAGCCGGAAGATGAACTACCCGGTCTGGGATATCCCCTTCCTCGGGGCCGGTCTCGTTGTCGCCATCATCGCGGTGATCCACATGCTTATCGCGCATCTCGCCATCGGCGGCGGGGCGTTCCTCTTCATCGCCGAGGTGTGGTCGGACCGGCAGTCGAATGGTGACGCGATCCGCGCCTGGCTGCGGAAATACGCCACCTGGTTCCTGGTCTATACGACCGTGCTCGGAGCGGTGACGGGCGTCGGCATCTGGTTCTCGATCCAGCTGGCGAGTCCCGAGGGAACGAGCCTCCTGATCCACCAGTTCGTCTTCGCCTGGGCGATCGAATGGGTGATGTTCCTCGGGGAGCTGACGGTCCTCTACCTCTACTTCTACGGCTGGCAGAAGAACTCGCGCCGGATGCAGATCTTCCTGGCCGGGGCCTACTTCGTGATCGCCTGGGGGTCGCTCTTCGTCATCAACGGCATCCTCACCTTCATGCTCACTCCCGGCGCCTGGAGCCTCGAGAGCACGAGCATCTGGGCCGGCTTCTTCAACCCCGGCTACTTCCCCTCCCTGCTGATCAGGACCCTGATCATGTTCATGATGGGCGGGCTCTTCGGCATCATCGTGGCCACCAGGATCAACGGCGATGACGGTTTCCGGAACCGGGTCATCCGATTCTCGGCCAGGTGGGTGCTGCCGGCCGCGGTCATCATCCCCTTCCTTCTCATCTGGTACTGGTCGACCCTGCCCCAGGCCACCGTCGACCTCTTCCGGGAGGGATCGACCGGGGTGTTCGGAGGGCGGCTTGAAGCCCTCAATCGCTATTTCTGGCTGGCGATGATCAGCGGCTTCTTCATCGTCCTTGGGGCACTCGTCATCGCCATCCGCCCGAAGGCCGCCACCACGGCCGGCGCGATCGCGCTCTTCCTCATCGCCCAGTTCGGATTCATGGGAGCGGAGTTCTTCCGCGAGATGGCCCGCAAGCCCTACGTGATCTATAACGTGCTCTATTCCAACTCGCTCTGGAAGCACGACAGCGAGGATCCCGCCCTGATGGGGGAACCCTTCCTCTCGAGGGCCCGGTGGCGACCAGAGGTCGAGCCGATGAGCATGGAGCACGGGGAATGGATCTTCCGGCTGCAGTGTGTCAGCTGCCACACCTGGGACGCCTACCGCTCACTCGGGCAACGCACGGAGGAATGGACCCCGGAATTCGGATCGAGATGGCTGGAGACCATGCACGAGAGCGGCGTCATGCCCCCCTTCCAGGGAACCGCCGAGGACCGGGCGGCCCTCAGCAACTGGATCGTCTCGCAACACGGGGAGGTGGTCGTAGAACCTGAGATCACCGGAACCGTGGAAGGGGGCGGACGATGATCCCCTCCCCCGATCCGCTCGGCTTCGCCCTGCCGCCCTGGCTCATCCAGTCGCTGGCCTACCTGACGCTGACCCTGCATTTCCTCGCGATGAACTTCACGCTGGGGAGCGTGATCCTCTACCTCTGGACCCGTTTCAGGAAGGATGAGGAGTACCGTGGGATCGGTCACTTCCTCGGTTCGGGGCTCCCGCTCGGAGTCTCCTACCTGATCACCCTGGGTATCCCTCCCCTCCTCTTCGTGCAGGTCCTCTACGGGCAGCTGTTCTACAGCTCCTCGGTGATCATGGGCGCTTTCTGGATCCAGGTGATCCCGGTCATGATCCTGGCCTATCTCGGGTTCTACTACTTCAAGTTCAGCCGCGCGAAGGGCGAGCGGTCACGCTGGCCGATCGTGGCGGTTGCCGGGGTTCTGCTCCTCTACATCGGCTTCATCTACGTCAACAACTTCACCCTCACCATGAGCCCGCAGAAACTCCTCCGGCTCTACACCGATCATCCCGGTGGAGGGGTTCTCACCCATGGTGAGCCTTCCCTCCTGCCCCGTTTTCTTCTCTTCACCGGCGGTTCCCTGGCAGCGGCCGGGCTCGCTCTCATCTGGCGGGGGATCTACCTGCGCCGGTGGGGGATGGAGGATGAAGCCGACCGGTCACAGCGATTCGGGTTCAGAGCGGTTCTCATCTCCCCGATGCTCTGGGCGATCGCGGCCATCGGTCTCCTGCTGACACAGGCAGAGAGCCTCAACGCCATGTGGAGCACGACCGGCGCCACCCTGCCACTCTTCATCACCGGCCTGCTCGGTCTGGGAGTGACGATCTTCTTCGCCCGCGCCGCGGTGGGGACCAGCAGTGTGCGATCGCCCCTGATCGCTTCACTCGGCATGGTGATCATCATTGCCTCGATGGTGATCTTCCGCGATCAGGTCCGGATGGAGGTGCTCCGACCGTACTTCACGCTCTCCTCGGTTCCGGTCCAGGCCCAGTGGGGGATGTTCGTACTCTTCCTGGTCACGTTGGTCGGGGGCGCCACCCTCCTGGGGGTGCTGATGGTGAAGGTCTTCCCGCGGATGGCCGAGGGCGCCCGGGAGCGGTTGGAGGGGATAGCGGAGAGCGACTGACCGATCGGCCCGACAGTAACGACGATACCCGGCTGACCGGTCGGGATATCAGGGACCGGTCACGATCCGGACAGGCGCCACTTCGAGCGGTTCTTCAGCACTATATCGGCGGCGGTCTGCTGAAGGTAGGCCGCGACCTCCTCGTCGAGCCTGCCGGTGTAGTCATTCCCGACCGGACTCTTCCGGAAGATCGTGGCGAAATAGACGCACGCCTGCAGGTATCCCCCGGCCAGATTCGGATGCACCGTATCCTTCTGAAGTTGCAGGGTGGGTCGTTCCTCACGCACCCTCTTCCACATCCAACCTATCGGTGCCACCATGCATTTGAGACGGTTCGCCAGCAGCAGGGTGCCGTCATGGAGCATCTGTGAGAATTCGCTGAAGGTGTAGTTGCCGCCAGGCACCGGATCCATTGACCAGTCCATGAAGAGCACGATCCGGGTTTTCCATGAGTTGTTCCGGATGATCGTTTGAAGGATCTCATAGGGCTGCGCGACCACCTCGATCGAATCGGGGAAGGCGATCAGATAGCTGCTTCCCTGCAGAACGATATAGTCCCACAACCGCTCCGCAATCATTGCCTTGGTCTCATATGACTCAATATGCTCAGTCAGGCGTACGCTGTTCCGGGCGGCATTGCCCACGACAACATCGATATCGGCGGCCTCGGCCAACGCCTCGAATTGAGAGAGGGTATCTCCCCACCCGGTCAGGCTGTTGCCGATGAACATGACCTGGACCGGGCCTGACGGTTCATCCCGATCCCTCCTGGTGAGCAGGTCGAGGCCGCAACCGGCGAGCAGACCGGTGCAGATGAGCAGCAATACGAAACGGCTGAGCGCCCGTGGTCTCTTGTTCTGCATGCGTTGCAGGTTCCTTAACGGTGTCGGGTTGACCGTCCGGTATCTGACGGTTCGACGCATACCGGAGAGCCTTCGATCACACTGCAATACGGTTTTTTCCTTCCCTTGATCCCTCATTCAGAGTAGAAGTCCGGTATCCGTTGAATAACTTGATGGCACCTAGAGGTAATGACTGTGACATCCTGGATCCGCGCCCGCCTGATCCTGCTCTGTCATGAGCCGTTGTACCGCATGCCGCGATCGGCAGCAACACCGAGGAGACATCCCCATGAACAC
>JALGWK010000131.1 GCA_025774205.1 bacterium | reverse complement strand
CCTGGCAGACCGACTCCTTGATGTCCTTCGGTGATTCGCAGAAACCAGCGAAGTAAACGCCCTTCGTGGGCGCGTCGATCGGCTTCAGTTTCGGATGCGACTCCATGAAGAAACCATCAGAGGTCTTCGACAGGGTCAGCAGGCTGGAGATCTTCTTCATATCCGCGGGCGGGATGACGCCGACGGAGAGTACGACCATGTCGAGCTCGTGTCGCTCGAGCTTCCCGGAGGTCGTGTTCTCCACGGTAACGATCAGGTTCCCGGTCTCGGGGTCCTCCTCGATGTCGCCGGGGAGGCCTCGCACGTACCGGACGCCCATCTCCTTCGAACGCTGGAACATGTCCTCGAACGACTTGCCGAACGCCCGGATGTCCTGGTAGAAGACCACGTTCTCGGTGTCGGGATAATGGTCGGCCAGCAGGAGGGTGTCCTTGATGGTGTTCATGCAGCAGATGTTCGAGCAGTACGGTCTCCCGATGGCAGGATTACGGGAACCGACGCACTGGATGAACCCGATCTTCTTCGGTCGCTCCATGTCACCCGGACGCACGAAGTGACCGTCGGTGGGACCACCGGCACAGATCATCAGGCGTTCGAACTCCATCGAAGTGATGACGTTCTCGAAACGGGTATAGCCGTATTCGTCCATCTCGGTCGGGTCGTAGACATCGAGACCGATGGCCACGACGACCGCGCCGACCTCCCGGGTGATCAGTTCGTCCTGGTCGTCGTAGTCGATGGCCTTCTGCTCGCAGACGTCCTGACACTTACCGCACGCGATCGGATTGTTCCCGAGACAGTTCTCCATGTCGAGCGCGTAGACGCTGGGTACCGCCTGGGGGAAGGGGATGTAGATCGCCTTCCGTGACGACAGACCCATCTGGTACTCGTCGGGTACCACCTGGGGACAGACCTTGGCGCACTCATCGCAGGAATTGCACAGATCGAGGTCGACGTACCGGGCCTTTTTCCGGATGGTGACCGAGAAGTTCCCTACGTAACCGGAGACCGCCTCGACCTCGGCGTAAGTGAGAAGCTCTATATTCGGATGCCGACCGGCATCGATGGCCTTAGGGCCCAGAATTCATATAGAGCAGTCCATCGTGGGATAGGTCTTGTCGAGCTGAGCCATGATCCCACCGATGGTCGCGCTCTTCTCGACCAGCGTGACCTTGTGTCCCTGTTCCGCCAGCTCGAGAGCCGCTTCGATCCCCGCGATCCCGCCCCCGATAACCAGCGCCCGCTGGGTGACCTGGACCGCCATCTCTTCCTGACTCTGCAGGAAGCGGGCTCGGGCTACGGCACTGGCCACGAGATCCTTCGCCTTGCTGGTGGCTCCGTCCCAATCATTCGGATGGACCCACGAACAGTGTTCGCGCAGGTTGGCCATCTCCATGAGATATGGATTCAGGCCCGCCTCATGGACGCACTGCCGGAATGTCGGTTCATGCTGTCTCGGCGTGCACGACGCGACGACCACGCGGTTCAAATTGTGCAGTTTGATCGCGTCCTTGATCTCGTTCTGTCCGGGATCGGCGCACGTGTACTTGTTCTGTACCGCGCACACCACATCCTGCAGCGTCAAGGCGTACTCCGTGACGGCCAGGGTGTCGACTGCTACCCCGATCCGGAGTTCATCGCCATTCGATGCGTTGGCTACCATCTGTCCCTTTCCTTCCGGGAAATGGTTCGTTTATGAGATGAGGTCGAGCACCAGCTCAGCGACATCCCTCATCTCGATCTTGATTTCCTCTTTCAGCAGAGGATCCTTCATCGTGCAGCTGAAGTGGATCTGGCACTTCGGACAGGCCGTGGCCATCACTTCAGCTCCCGTCGCGCGGGCTTCGCGCAGACGGTCCACCTGGATCTGCTTGGCGAAGATGTCACAGTTAGACCAGGTCCCCCCGGCACAGCACTGCGCGCCCTGCTTCGAGTGGCGCATCTCCACCAGTTCCACACCCGGCAGAGCCTCCAGGACTTCGCGGGGCGGGTCGTAGATGCCGAGCTGCCGGCCCAGACGACACGGGTCCTGGTAGGTCACCTTCAGGCCGCCGTTCTCCTTCAGGTCGAGTTCCGGCAGGTGCTCGGCGAGGTATTCGGTCATGTGCATGATCTTCGGGAGCTTCCCGTCACTGAGCGACCCGTAATCCTTCGACCAGGTGCGCAGACATTCGGCGCAGGAGGTCACCACCACCGAGGCGCCGCTCTTTTCCACGACTTCGATATTATGACGGGCCAGCTTCTCGAAGTTCTCGCGGTCCCCGTTCCAGAGCAGGTCGTGCCCGCAGCAGCGCTCATCAGGGGAGACAACCGGTGTGACACCGAGTTTATTGAACAGTCTGACGGCGGCCTTCGTGCCCTGAATCGGACGGGCGCCGTAGTCGGGGAAGAGGGCGTCGTAGTACATGGCGCAACCGGTCCAGTAGAACACCTCACCCTCCGCCGGAGTGGTATTCAGATCGTCCTCGAGCCACTCCATCCGGTTCTGGACGGTTCCACCGGCGGCCATGAGCCGCATGAGTGACTGCAGCGTCCCCCCATGGGGACAATCGGGTTCGATCCCTTCATCGTGGGCCAGCTCGCGCAGACTGAGCACCAGGTCGGTGTAGACAACCTGGGCCGGGCAGCGCTGTTCACAGAGACTGCAGGAGAGACAGGCAAAGAGGGTCTTGAGATCGAGCACCTCGGCCGGATTCCCCGTGTTGCTGTCGAGGATGTGCTTGCGCGGACTGTACGAGCCGCCGGCGCGCGCGATGGGGCAGGTTGCCGTGCACTTGCCGCAATCGTAGCAGGCCCAGGCCCTCGATTTCTTTGTGACCGCAGTGAGATCCACCATCACCCTTGCTCCATGTTATCCTGCCCTGCGCTCGTCCTTCTCACCCTTCAGCGGGCTGGGACCGAGCGCTCTGATCTGATCGGTGAACTCATTAATGATCTTTGCCCACCGGGGACCCTCGGCGGCGCTGATCCACTCCAGTCTGACCCGACCCGGCTCGAGGCCGATCAGGTGGACAAGTCTTTTGGTGATCTCGAAGTGCTCGAGCTGACGCTCGTTCCCCGAGATGTAGTGGCAATCGCCGATATGACAGCCGGAGACCAGGACCCCGTCGGCGCCTTTCTCCAGCGCGCGGAGGACGAAGCCGGGGTGGACCCGGCCGGAACACATCACCCTGATCGTCCGGAAGTGGGGCTGGTGCTGGATGCGCGAGATCCCGGCGGTGTCGGCCCCGGCGTACGAGCACCAGTTGCAGGCAAAGACGAAGATGTTCGGGTTCCAGCGGCCTTCTTCCGGGCCCAGCAGCTCCGTAGCCACGGGCTGTCCGGAAGCGTCCTTTACGACGACCTTCTTCTCTGTGGCCTGCGTCTCTGCAGCCTTTGCGTCGACGGTCTTCTTCACCGCCGCTTTCTTCACCACGGTCTTCTTCACCGCCGCTTTCTTCACCACGGTCTTCTTTGCGGCGGTCTTTTTCGCGACAGTCTTCTTCGCGGATGTCTTGCCGGCAGCGGTCTTCTTCGCCGCTGTCTTCTTCGAGGCCGCTTTCTTTGCGGTCGTCTTCTTCGCGGCTGCTTTCTTGGCTGTCATCGTGTCTCCTCCGCGAAGGCGGTATCGATCATCGCGATCACCTGCTGGTCGGTGAAGTGGCGGGCATCGATCGCCGATGACGGACACCAGGCAGCGCAGACGCCGCACCCCTTGCAGAGCGAAGCGTTGATCCGGGCGACGTGCATCTCCCCGTCGATCTCGACCAGGTCGGCCGCCGAGTAGGGACAGACATCCACGCAGGTCCCGCAGGCGCGGCACTTGATCTCATCGACCACCGAGACGGTCGGTTCGATCCGGACACTGTCGAAGGCCAGGAGGACGGCAGCCTTGGCGGCCGTAGCGGAGGCCTGGGCCACCGAGTCAACGATATCCTTCGGACCCTGGACGGTGCCGGCCAGAAATACGCCTTCCACCGCTGTCTCGACCGGCGCCAGCTCGGGATGGCGTTCGAGGAAGAAACCGTCGAGACCGAGGCTGGCCTTCAGGATCAGGTGGAACTGATCGGTCTCAGGCTGTCGCGGCCTCATGCCGACGCTCAGGATCACCAGGTCGGTCTCCACTTCCAGCTTCTGGCCGAGCAGTTCGTCGTAGCACTGCAGGGCTTCAACCTTCTGCTTGCCGATCACCTCCGGTTTCTCACCCGGAGGGATTCGGACGAAGAGGACGCCGTTGCCGCGGGCCTCGCGGTACATCTCCTCGGCGCCGGCCGAGACGGTGCGGATGTCTCGATAGAAAATGGTGGTGTCGATCCCCAGCGAGTTAAGATGGATGGCCTGCTTGATCGCGGTGGGGCAGCAGTAGCGTGAACAGCCGGTAAAGCCCTCTGCCTCGCGCGATCCGACACAGAGGATGAAGGAGGCGCTGGTCGGCTTCCTGCCATCGATCAGAACCTCGTCATCGTTGGCGTGGAAGTTCTTCTCCAGTTCCTCGCTGGTGATGACGTTCGGCATCGTGCCGTAGCCGAACTCATCGCCGGGATCGTGGAGGCTGGCTCCGAAGGCCAGGATGATGACACCGACTTTCAGATCCTCTTCCACAGCGCCCTTCAGCTTGACGTCGAAATTGCCGACGAAACCGGTGATCTCCTCCACTTCGGCGTTGAGGAGCACCCGGGCGTCGCTCTTCAGGAGCCGGCCCACCTTCCGTTCCAGGATCTCGACGGCGGGGCGCCGGTTTGGGTAGAGGTACCTGAGGTTCGGAGCCAGGAGCCGTCCTCCGAGGGCGTCTCCCTTCTCGACCAGGACGACCGGGAATCCCTGTTCGGCCAGATCGGTGGCGGCCTGGATACCGGCGATGCCGCCGCCGATCACCAGGGCCTGCCGGCACATCGGCACCTCTCCCTCGTAGAGTTCTTCGAGCTTCCGTGAGCGGGCCACGCTCATCCGGATGAGGTCTTTCGCCTTCTCCTGGGCCAGGACCGGCTCGTTGGCGTGCACCCACGAACACTGGTCGCGGATGTTCACCATGTCGAGCAGGTAGGGGTTGAAGCCAGTCATGGCGCAGGCGTCCCGGAAGACCGGTTCGTGCGTCCGCGGGGTGCAGGAGGCGACCACGAGCCGGTTGAGCCGATGTTCCCTGATCATGTCGACGAGCTGCTCCTGACCGGTCTCGGCGCAGGCGAACATCGAGGGTTCGGCGGCGACAACTCCGGGCAGGGTCAGGGCGTAGTCGGAGAGGTCATCGACATCGAGAATACCGCCGATATTGGCTCCGCAGCTGCAGACGAGGACCCCGACCCGGGGCGGCCCGGAGAGATCGAGCGGTTCCGGTTTCTCCGCGACGTCATCGATTCTGCTGCCGGCCAGGAAGAGTTGCGCCCGGGCGGCGGCGGCTGAAGCCTGGGCTACCGCGTCGGGGATAACCTGCGGACCGATAGCGCTGCCGCAGACATAGATGCCGTCGCGGACGGTCTCGACCGCTGAAACCGCCGGGTCACGCGGGCTGACGAATCCGTACCGGTCAGTCTCGATGTCGAGGATCTTCGCCAGTTCGATGGCGCCGTCGTTGGGCGCGGCAGCAACCGAGAGGACCACGAGATCGGCCGGGATCTGTTTCTGGACGTGTTCGATAGTGTCCTCGACGTGGATCACCAGGGTGTCGTCCTCGGGACGGTGTTCGATCTTCGCCGGACGGCCCCGTGTGTAGTGGGCGCTCTGCTCCTCGATGGAACGTGCCACGAAGTCGTCGAATCCCTTTCCGAATGCTCTCAGGTCGGTGTAGAGGATGGTGATGTCCTCCACCTCGGGATCGTGCTGACGGATCAGCATCGAGTCCTTGACCGCGTTCATGCAGCAGAAGCGGCTGCAGTAGGGACGACCGCCGTCACCGCGGGCACCGACGCATTGGATGAAAACGATATTCTTCGGTGTCTCCATATCGGAGGGACGGACTACGTGGCCATCGGTCACGCCTGAGGCGTTCAGCATCCGCTCCAGCTCGAGGCTGGTGACCACATTCGGGAAACGACCGTAGCCGTATTGCCCCAGTTTGCGGGCATCGAACTCCTTGAAACCGATGGCGACCAGGATTGACCCGGCGTCCACCTCGAAATCCCGGGCGACCTGGTCGAAATCGATGGCGCCGACGTCACAGGTGTCGGTGCAGTGACCGCAGGGCAGGTGGGGCAGGGTGACATCTGGCTGCCGCTTCATCTTGGCGGCCTTGATCTTCTCCATGCTCCTGATCTGCTTGTCGGTGAGGTGACGCAGGAAATTCAGACAGGAGTCGGGATCGATGACGTAGGCCGACGGCACCGACTGGGGAAAGGGACGGTAGATCGCCTTGCGGGCCTTGAAGCCCATGTCGAATTCATTGCCGCCAATCTGCGGACAGGTCTCGACGCACATGCCGCAAGCCACGCAGGCATCGATATCGACATACCTCGGGTGCGCTCGTATCTGGACCCGGAAATCTCCCGGATCACCTTCGCAGCCGATGACCTCGGCGTTGGTGACGACCTCTATCAGCGGATGTCGACCGACATCCATGGCCCGAGGGCCCAGAATTCATATAGAGCAATCCATGGTGGGGAAGGTCTTGTCCAGCTGGGCCATCCTCCCGCCCAGGGACGGAGACGCTTCCACCAGCGTCACCGGTATCCTCGCGTTCGCCAGGTCGAGAGCGGCCTGCATCCCGGCGATGCCGCCGCCGATCACGACAGCGCGCTTCCCCCGGGTTTCCACCGCTTCGATCATGCCGTTGGCTTCAGCGGTCATCCTCACACTCCTCGTTCAAAAGGCATTTGCAGATGTCGCTCCGGTACCATTCGTGTTATTCCGATGTCTCCGCAGCGACCGCCTCTTTCTCCACGTCCTCTTCAGCCGGCGCTTCCGCCTGTTCCTGCTTTTGTGGTCCCTCGCCGTAGTGTTCCTCGAAGTAGTCCCAGCCGGCGTGGAACGCCTTCATGTTCAGGTCCTCCGTCCCCGCCGGGACCGAATCCATCACCGAGCGCTCCCATTCCTCCTTTGAAACCAGCTTCGTCACGGCCGCGAAGAAACCGAGCATCACGATGTTCTGCACAATGACCCGGCCGATCTCCTCGGCGATCCTGGTACTCGTGATCCCGAATCCCTTCTGATCCTTCTTCAG
>JALGWK010000130.1 GCA_025774205.1 bacterium | reverse complement strand
CGGACTGCCCCGATCTGTCCGACGTCATACAATCCCGCGAACTCCCAGGTCGCACCGGCATCGTTGCTGCGATACACGCCCCGGCCGGTCGAAACGTTGCTTCGCACCCCGTCCGATCCGGTTCCGAGCCAGACCACATTCGGATCGGAATCAGCCACTACCACCGAGCCGGTCGATCCGACCGGTACCTGGCCGTCGGTGACCGGGAACCAGCTCTCACCCCCGTCGGTGGTCTTGAAGAGCCCCCCGCTCGCCTCACCCATGTAGTAGGTGTTCGGTTGCGAGGGAACTCCCGTGACAGTGGTGCTCCGCCCGCCTCGGGATGGCCCGACCAGTCGGAAGGAGAGTCCGGTGAAGAGGGCCGGGTCGACCTGGGCCGTCTGTTCAATGCGGGCCTGCCGGCGCTCGGCGCGCGACTGCGCTTCAACGGTGACCGACGTGATGAGGGTAAAGGCAAGCAGGGCGATCGAGAACGGGATCAGTTTCGGAATGTAGCGGCGCATGTCATTCCCCTGGCGAGGAGGTGGATAAACGCGGACGGGACTCAGACGGATTCTACCGTCATCCCTCCCTCTATACCAGAGAGCATGGAGCGTCATTCAGTACCCACAGTTTTCCGGACTTGAATTCAACCCCTTCCTGCCTGTACAGAATGAAGGGCCGCCGGAGAGGTGAACGACGGGCGGCGTCACTCTGCACTCTGAGGTGAAGAGGTTGATGGAAGGCACTGCACCGCTGGCACAGACTTCAACCATGATCGATCTCTCGCTGATCGACTGGCTGATCCTGCTGATCTTCATCGGATTCATCGTCGGCATGGGCTTCTACCTCAAGAAGTTCACCCGGAACGATGAGGATTTCTTCCTGGCGGGACGCCGCAACAGCATGTGGGTAGCCGGCATAGCCTTCATGTCCGCCAACATGGGCGCCATGGAGGTCATCGGGTACGCCGGCAATGCCATGAAGTACGGCATCCACTGTGCCCATTTCTACCTGATCGGCGCCATCCCGGCGATGGTGTTCCTGGGTGTCTTCATGATGCCCTTCTACTACAGCGGCCGCATCAAGTCGATTCCGGGGTATCTCAAGGAACGGTTCGACGAGAAGACCCGGGTGCTGAACGCCTTCATCTTCTCGATCATGATGGTGCTCGTTTCGGGGATCTCGCTCTACCTCCTGGCCATGATCATGGAGGCTATGCTCGGCTGGCCCTGGCATGTCAGTGTCTGGGTCGCGGCGGCGCTGGTGGCCCTCTACGTCTCGATGGCCGGCCTGATATCGGCGATCTTCACCGAGGTCGTCCAGTTCTTCCTGATCTGGGCCGGCATCCTGATCCTGCCGGTCCTCGGTTTCATCGAGATCAGCCCCGCTGAAGTCTGGCAGGGCCTGGAAAACATCTCCTGGGGGCATGTGCACCTCTGGGCCAGTACAGGTGACCCGGGGCTCAATCCGATGCAGATGACCTGGATGGGAATGATCTTCGGAATGGGGATGACGATCGCCTTCGGATACTGGACAACCGACTTCCTGATCATCCAGCGTGCCTTCTCCGCCCGCGACCTCCGTTCGGCGCGGATGACCCCAATCATCGGGACCTACTTCAAGATGCTGCTCGGCCTGGTGGTGGTGAGTATCGGCATCATCACGCTGGTGCTCATGCAGGACGAAGGCACCGGGATGAGGGCCCTGCTGACCAACGCAGCAGGTGAGATCCAGTACGACAAGGCCCTGCCGATCATGATGTCCCGCTACTTCCCCGCGGGGATGATCGGCCTGGGGATCACCGCCATCGTGGCGATGCTGATGGCCGGCCAGGCCGGCAACATGAGCGCCTTCACAGCCGTCTGGACCTATGACATCTACCATGCGGTGTTCAAAAAGGATGCCACCCCGCCTCAGCTGCTCCGGATGGGCCGGAAGGCGACCATCGCCGGCCTGGGGCTGGCGGTCGCCGGCGCCTACATCGCGCGTTCGATGCCGACCGTGATCGACTACCTGCAGGCAATCGCCTCGATGGTCCTGGCACCCGGTGTAGCGATAATTCTGCTGGGCATGTTCTGGAAGCGCCTGACGCCTGACGGGGCCTTCTGGGGGATGCTGATCGGCTGTCTGGCCTCCTTCGGAATGTTCATGATGCAGCAGCTGAATATCGTGGAACCTGCCTTCTTCACGCCAGTCGACGGGGCCGGTTTCATGGCCGCCAACTTCTGGCGCGGACTGTGGGCATGGATGATCGCCGGTGGCCTGGGCATCCTCATCAGCTTCTTTACAACCCCTCGTTCAGATGAAGAACTCAGGGGTCTGGTCTGGAGCCTGACCGAAAGGAAGCGCGAAGAGGGACTGGTCTGGTACCGGACTGTCGGATTCTGGGCGACCGTGACGATGGTGCTCTTCTTTATCATTAACATCCTGCTCTGGTGACCGGGACATGACTGAAGAACCGAACGGACAGAGTGATTACGAGCAGATGAAGCCGATCTGGTATTTCGTGGGAGTGATACTGACAGTGATTGGAATCCTGGTGGTGATATCGGGGGTGATGAACCTGATCAATCCGCCTCTGGAACCGACCGTGCTCGCCCATCTCCACGTTAACCTCTGGTGGGGCCTGATCATCACCGTGGCAGGGCTGGCCATGTGGCTGACGAACCGCAGGGTTGGTTCCTGATGATGGAGAACAAGATGACCGAACACCGGGCAGAGAAGATCACCCTCATTGATGAGATCGTATCCGAGGCCGGATGGGATCGGCTCTCCGAAGGGGTCGCCGCCAGGCCCGATTTCGATCCACGGAGAGAGACACCGGGAAGCCTGGTGTTCGATGTCGACGGCGTTCTGATCGACACCCATCACTCTTTCCGCGAGGTGATCCCCAGGGCGGTCAACTGCTACGTCGAATCGGTTCTGGGCCTCATCGGGAGTGTCCACAGGATGCAGATCGATGATGGGGAGATGATCAAGAAAGCCGGTGGATTCAACGACGACTGGGACGTCGCCGAAGCAGGTCTGATCTTCGCCCTCTGGCACTACTACAGCCCCTGGACTGCCCCGACCCTGGCAACGCTGACGAGGGACGCCGCTGCCGCGGGCGGAGGTATCGGAGCGATGAAAGACCTTGTCAGGGTCCGTCTCGGTGACACCGGCGCCCGTGAGATCATGGAGAACGTGGACCGGGATCTCCTGGTAAGGATCTGCCGTGAGTTCTACATGGGTGAGAACATCTTCCGTGAGATCTACGGCGAAGACCTTCAATATCATCAGGGCGAGGGAGGGATGAGTCGGGAACGACCGCTGGTGGCGGGTGAGATATGGGAAGCAGCCAGGCAACTGCCCTATGGCATCTTCACCGGTCGGATCCCCGAAGAGATGCGAATGGCGGCCGATCTCCTCGGACTGCCCGAACAGCCCGGTTCAGAGACCATGATCTGTGACGACGGCCGGTTCCCGCTCAAACCCGATCCCGCCGGCCTGGTGCATCTGGCCCGGCAACTCGATTCGCGCCCACTCTGTTACTTTGGTGACAACAGAGATGACCTGACCGCCCTGCTGAGCGCCCGCCGGCATCTCGAAGAAGAGGATCTCCACTTCGTCTGCTGTCTGACAGGTGCTTCCGATCCTGAATCAGTTCAGTGGTTCTCCAGCTCAGGAGCCGTTATGATCGCGGCCGGAGTCGAGGACGCGTTATCGGTTCTGCTCCCCTCTTCATGAGCCGCAGATCGCCGGAGGAGTCATCATGATATTCTGCCATACCCACTCTCCCGTTCCGTCCCGGATGATCCCTGACCACCTGATCTTCCTGGCTCTTGCCATCAGCCTGGTACTGCCGCTCTCCGGCTGCACCGATTCCCGACCGATTGGTGAAATGATACTGACCTCTGCGGAAGAACTGATCGAAACATGGACCGCCTGCTGGAACTCTTACGATCTCGATGTGGTCGATGAACTGTTCCTCACCGACGAAGCCCTGACCTATTTCTCTTCCGAGAAAGAGGGTGTCATCCGCGGCAAAGAAGCGGTGCTGGAACATCACGTCGGATTCGGATTCGTGTCGGGAGGCAAGGAGCAGGAGAACCGGCTGTGGCTGGAGGATGTCGGCTACGATGTGTTCGATACCTCAGTGGTTGTAACCGGCATCTGGTTCTTCGCCCGACCCGGAGAGACCACGCCACCCCAGAAGGGACCGGTCACATTCACACTTATCTGGCGTGATGCCCGGTTACTGATCACTCACTGCAATTTCTCGGAGTACGTTCCCGAACCGGAAATGTAGACTATCAGCGCTCAAACACGATTCTGCCGTCCACGATGGTCATTACGATCTCCATGTCGAGTACATCGGTGGATTCTATCTCCATGAGATTCATATCGGAAACGGTCAGGTCAGCCAGTTTTCCTGCCTTGATGGACCCCCGGACTTCCTCGTCGAACACGCTGTAGGCTGCATCCAGAGTGTGCATCCTGATGGCCTGGTGCATGGAGATCCGCTCTTCGGGAAGCCAGCCCCCCTCCGGCGTGCCGTCGGTTCTGGTTCGGTTCACAGCTGCGTTGATCACATACTTCGGATGACACGGGAAGGTCGCGCCCTGGGCACCGGGGATATCCGATCCTCCCACGATGATCACCCCATGATCCAGGAAGCTCTTGTAGGGATGGGATAGCTGCTCACGCTCCGAACCCAGCCGGCGAATGATCCAGCGCATGTCATCCTGTACCATGCTGGGATTCACCTCGGCGATGACATTCAGATCGGCAAACCGCTGGTAGTCCGACTCCCGCATGGTCTGGGCATGGATCACCCGCGACCGGGCCACCGCGTCATTCCCGTACTCTGTTGCGAGTGTCTCATACTGGTCCAGCGTCAGGGCGATGCCCTTGTCCCCGATGGCATGGGTGTTGATGACGTACCCATCCTCCACGGCGATCCTCATCATACCCAGGATCTTCTCCAGATTGGGCTCCATGAGATCCCCGGCATCGCTGGAATGGCGGCGGTAGTGTCCGCTGGTTTCCGGATTGTCAGTATACGGCTGGAACAGGAGGGCTCCGTGGGAGCCCATCAGGCCATCCATGTAACCCTTGTAAGCTCCGTAGCGGAGATACCGGTCCGGCTGTCCCGTTACGGGGTGGGTTCCCATGTCGATCCCGGCGTCCCGGATCTCCGCACTCCGACTCAGATCCAACCGCATCCAGACCCGGCTGGTGAGTTCTCCGTTCTCATGAAGAGCGGCATAGCGTCGCGGGTATGGTTCACCGGTGATGTCATGGAACTCGGTGATACCCCGCTTCGCCAGCTCCCTGAGGCCGGCCCGCATCTCGTCCAGAATCCGTTCTTCTGATTTCGGCGTGATTACTGCCCGGATCTCTGTGATGGCCGGCGATCCTGCCTGGATCAATCCTGTGGGTGACCCGTCTGTATCCAGATCCATGCCTGGCAGGGTGGAATGCTCCAATCCCGCAGCTGCCAGAGCCGCCGTGTTCGCCAGATAGAGTTCCCGATCCCAACTGTTGACGAAAACGGGGTGGTCCGGGGT
>JALGWK010000500.1 GCA_025774205.1 bacterium | reverse complement strand
GAGCAGGTACAGAACATTGAATGAAAAAGGATTTCCGGTGATCATCAGCGCCCCTTCGGGCGCCGGGAAGACGAGTATCTGTTACGAGGTCCTCCGGCTGGTGGACGACGCGGAATATTCCGTCTCGATCACTACCCGGGATCGGAGGGAGAAGGAACGTGACGGGGTCGATTACCACTTCGTGACGCCGGAAGAGTTCGAAGCGATGGTCGATCGCGGAGAACTTGCCGAGTGGGCAGAGGTCCACGATGCCCTCTACGGCACGCTCAAGGCCAAGTTGAGCGGCGCTATTGAGCGGGGCAAGGTGGTCATCCTCGACGTCGATGGACAGGGCGCCAACAGCCTCAGAAAGAATTTCCCCGACTCGGTACTGATCTTCATCTTCCCGCCTTCTCCGGCTGAACTGGCCGACCGGCTCGCCGGTCGTGGTACCGAGCGGGAGGAGAGCCTGAAGGCCAGGCTCCGGGCCGCCCCGCAGGAAGTTGAGAACGTGGAACTGTACGACTATGTCGTCGTGAATGAGAATTTCGAGGACTCGGTCAATCGGATCGTGCATATCATCGAAGCGGAACGGTGCGCGCTGGAGCGCATGCGCGCGTTCATCGACAGGTATTCCGCGGCGTACTCGGGCAGTGAAGAAGGAGCTGAGAAGTGATTTGAACGTGGAGGATTTCCGCAATACCACCCGGAACATCTACCGGGCAGTCGTGGTTGCGGCCCGGGAAGCCCGGAAGATAAACAACCTCAGGCGCATGCAGGCGATCCATGATCCGGAGTACATCGAACCGGATGCGAAGGTGACGACCGAGGCTCTGACCCGCCTTATCGAGGGACGGGTGGAAGCCGAGGAGAGTGAAGCCACCGAAGAGGAAGAATGAGAGGCTGAATTCGAGCCATGGCACGGATCCTTCTCGGCATCAGCGGCTCGGTCACCGCCTACAAGGGGGCCGAACTGGCGCGTGAGTTCATCCGTCGGGGCCATCAGGTCCGAGCGATCATCACCTCCGGCGGGCAGCGCTTCGTGACTCCTCTGCAGCTGCAGGCCCTGACCGGATTCCCCGTGCCGAAGGATCAGTGGGCTTCAGAGCAGCCTGATGGCATAGATCATATCTACCTTGCGCGCTGGGCCGATACTTTCGTCGTGGCTCCTGCCTCAGCAAACACTCTCGCGAAATTCGCCGGCGGTATCGCCGACGACCTGCTCACCACGACCGCGCTGGCGTTCGAAGGGCCGCTCTTCATGGCTCCCTCGATGAATTCGAAGATGCTCCTCCATCCCGCCACCGCTGATAACATCGAGATCCTCTCCTCCAGAGGAGTGACAGTTCTGGACTGTGAGGAGGGCGAACTGGCCTGTGGGGAGACCGGTCCCGGCAGGATGATGGAACCGGTCCGGATCGCCGACCTGGTCGAGACCCGGCTGGCCGGGCAACTCGACTACAGCGGTATCCGCGCCCTGGTCTCAGCCGGACCGACCGCTGAGCCGATCGATCCGGTCAGGGTTGTCACCAACCGTTCTTCGGGGCGGATGGGCTTCGCGCTCGCCGCCGCGCTGGCCGAGCGGGGAGCCACCGTCCGACTCGTGACGGGACCGACCACCCTGGAAGCGCACCCGAGAGTGGCAGAGACCGTGCGCGTGATGACGACCGCCGAGATGGCGGAAGCCCTCGGTGAACGATTCGAGGAAAGCGATCTCCTGATCATGGCGGCGGCGGTCGCTGACTGGCGACCTGAAGATGTTTCGGAGGAGAAGCTGCCCCGTGAAGATGGCTCGATCGACCTCCACCTGACTCCTACCAGGGACATTGTCGCTGACCTGGCCGCCCGGAAGGGTGATCGGATCATCGTCGGCTTCGCGCTCGAGACGGGAGATCCTGTGACCGGCGGCCGGGCGAAACTGGAACGGAAGGGCCTCGACGCGATCGCGGTCAACGATCCCACTGAAGAGGGAGCCGGGCCGGAAACGGAAACGAACCGGATCACGCTCCTGCACGCCGATGGCAGAACCGAGGAACTGCCGCTGCAGTCGAAAGAGACGATCGCGCACCGTCTCCTTGACGCGGTCCACTCACATCTCCGGCGGAACCGTGACCAGGGATAACCGCCCCGAATGGTTGAATGACGCCGGTCGCTTCCTTCGACAGTTCTCAGAATCTGAAGGCGATATCCTCCTTGCCGCACAAGCTGTTTCCACTGAAGATGAACGGGCTGAAGACAAACA
>JALGWK010000499.1 GCA_025774205.1 bacterium | reverse complement strand
CAGAGATTGCGGGCCGCCACAGAGAGCCAGTCGACCTTGTCCCGCGACTTGAAGTAGATCGGATCGGGACAGCACGAGGTGCCCTCCAGATCGACGATCTCGATCCCCAGTTTCGGCAGGGTGCTTCTGATGGCGAATTCCATAACGGTTCATTCCTCATCTCCTTCACCATCAGACAATCCGATCAGCACCGCGATCTCATCCATCGGTACAGGGGAGAGGGGGGCCAGTCCGAATCGCGCCCGATTCTTGTCTATTGCCGGATTCATGGCGACCGTCCTCCCCTCGGCCAGGAAGGTGTTGATAACCTTCTCAACCCCCGGCGGGTACATGCCCCGGTCGGCCATCATGTTCTTCATGCTGATAATGACCTCGGCGGGCTTGACCTCCTGGGGACAGCGTTCAGAGCAGTTGTAACAGTTGGTGCATTCCCAGAGGAACGATTCATCTCCGATCAGATCTTCACCGAGGCCGTAGAGCACCTTCAGCATGATCTGCCGGGGATTGAAGTCGTCGGTGTAGGTCATCGCCGGGCAGTCCCCCACGCACGCGCCGCACTGGTAGCAGAAACTGGCCAGGTTCCCTTCGACTTTCTCGGCCAGTTCGCGCCGGAACGCGAAATCCACCCGTACGACCTTATCTTTCTTGCCTCTACCTGCCGACTCGGCCATTCGGCTCATTCCTTCGGTTCAGGTTTCGATTTGAACTGCCGGATGCTGTTGGAGCGGCACTGTGAGCAGGTCCGTTCCGTATCATCACCCCGTTCGACTTCATCTTCCCACTCGTGACCGCACATCATGCATCTGAAGTAGGCGATAGCCATTGCTGTCTCCTGTCCGGAGGGCGCGAGACCCTGTATTCCCGGGGTCCCGCGACCCGTGCTGATCGATTACTGCTACCCCGTGACGCTTTCGGCTTCTTCGTCCTTCTTCGCCTTTACTTTCTTCGGCTTCGGTTTCAGCGCTACTCGGGCATGCGCGATCTCTTCAAGCGTGACCGAGGCGCGCAGTTCCTCCATCTGCTTCATGACCTTCGCGAACTTCTGGCCTTCAGCAGCGCTGATCCATTCCAGCTGCAGACGCTCGGGTCTGACGCCGGCCTTCTCCAGCTTGTTCCAGAGACGCTGCACACGCACTACCGTCTGCCGGTTGGCGTTGATGTAGTGGCAGTCGGCGTAATGGCAACCGGATACCAGGACCACCGGAGCACCGGCGCGGAACGCCTCCAGCACCATCTCCTCGGAGACCCTGGCCGAGCACATCGTCCTGATGACACGGTTGCTGGCCGGATACTCCAGGCGGGAGATACCGGCCATGTCTCCGCCGGCATATGAGCACCAGTTGCAGGCGAAGACGAAGACCTTCTCCTCCTGTTTCTCGGCCAGGATCGCCTGGACCTGCGCGACCAGCTGGTCATCGGTGAAGTGGCGCATGGTGATCGCGCCGAACTTGCAGGCTGCGCCGCAACACCCGCATCCGGCACACGCTGCTTCGATGACCTCTGCCTTCTGACCCTTCTCCCAGGTGATGGCGCCGTAAGGGCAGAGTCCGGCACAGATGCCGCACTCGGTACAGAGATCGGGGTCGATCACGCTGGTGATCGCCTCGATGGTGATCGCCTCGATGTGGATCTCGCCCGCGTTCAGCAGGGCACCGACCTTTGAGGCCGCCGCTCCGGCCTGGCAGACCGACTCCTTGATGTCCTTCGGTGCCTCACAGAACCCGGCGAAGTAGACTCCCTTCGTGGGCGCGTCGATCGGCTTCAGTTTCGGGTGCGACTCCATGAAGAAACCATCGGAGGTCTTCGAGAGGGTCAGCAGGCTGGAGATCTTCTTCATATCCGCGGGCGGGATGACGCCGACGGAGAGTACGACCATGTCGAGCTCGTGTCGCTCGAGCTTCCCGGAAGTCGTGTTCTCCACGGTGACGATCAGGTTCCCGGTCGCGGGATCCTCCTCGATGTCGCCGGGGAGTCCCCGAACGTAGCGTACACCCATCTCCTTCGAGCGCTGGAACATGTCCTCGAACGACTTGCCGAAGGCCCGGATATCCTGGTAGAAGACCACATTCTCAGTGTCGGGATAGTGGTCGGCCAGCAGGAGGGTATCCTTGATGGTGTTCATGCAGCAGAT